>JAZNRA010000159.1:0-3810 GCA_045590415.1 Acutalibacteraceae bacterium
TGACAATGGTCTTGACCTTGCCGTTTTTGTCGGTCTTGTTAACAAGCACGATATCAGCAAGCTGCTTTGCCTGATTGGCGTTGATCTGGTACGCACCGTTGCGCAGCATGACCGAGATGAGCTCGTCGGCGATGTTGCGGAACGCGAACACTTCTTTTTCGGCGATGCAGGGCAGGTTGTTGTCGAAGGTGCACCCGTCGATGATGTCTTTACCGGCTTTTACAATATCGGCGGTATCGTCTACGATGACCGGCGGGTTACCCGCACCGGCTCCGATCGCCTTTTTACCGGAAGAGAGCACGGCGCGCACAACGCCGGGGCCACCGGTGCAAACGAGCAAGCGGATGGACGGATGCGACTGCATGATCGCCGCAGATTCCATCGTGGGTTTTTTCATGGAGCAGACCAGTACGTCCGGACCGCCCGCTGCCTTGCAGGCACGGTTGACGAGGTCGACCGCGTAGTTGGAGGTCGCGATGGCGTTGGGATGGGGGTTGAACACCACACCGTTGCCTGCCGCGATCATACCGATACTGTTGCAGATGACCGTCTCGCTGGGGTTGGTGCTGGGGGTGATGGCGCCCACAACGCCGAACGGAGCCATTTCAACCAGCGTCAGACCGCTGTCGCCCGTCTTGGCGGCAGATACGATGTCCTCGGTGCCGGGGGTCTTATCCGCTACCAAGAGGTGCTTGGCACGCTTGTGATCCACGCGGCCCATACCGGTCTCCGCGACACCAAGCTCCGCCATGATCGGTGCTTCCTCGCGGGTGCGTTTGCGGATCTCGGTGATGATGCGCTCACGCTCTTCCACGCTCATGGAACGAATGGCGCGATAGCCGGCTTCCGCCGCCTTGATCGCTTCATTCATATCCTCGTAAATACCGATCAGCTTACGTCCGCCGTATTGGGTGGAATCCCACGATGCGGCGGGGGTCGTTTGAATGCGGTTCAGTACTTGGCTGACAACCTGTCGGATTTCAGATTCGGAAATTGTTGTTGCCATCTTAAAATCACTCCTTACAGAACTTCATGGTATTTTTTTCGATCAGTAAACCAGTTCAACGTCTTTGTTTCTCAAATATTCCACCCAACGGTCTTCGGGTTTATCGTCGGTGACGACGGTGTCGATATCGGCAACGTCGCACACCTTGACGAATGAGATCTTATCGAATTTGGTGCCGTCCACCGCGAGCACCTTGCGGTTGGCGGCAGAGAAGATCGCTTGCTTGATCTGGCAATCTTTTTCGTTGGAATCGGTGACGCCCATATTCATGTCGAAGCCCTTGGACGAGCACACCGCTAAATCCACGTGGAAGCCGCGGATCATTTTCTCCGCCGTGGTGCCGACCATCGCGAGCGCGCCTTCCTTCAGCGCGCCGCCGGTGGACAGGACGTTCCAGCCCTCCTTGTCGGCAAGCTCCAAGAGAATCTCAACGGAGTTTGTGATGAGCGTAATGTTTTTGCGGGATTTGATGTATTTGGTCACGAAAATGGCGGTGGAGCTGGCGTCCAGCATGATGTAATCACCGTCGTGGATCATCTCGCCGATCTTTTGAGCGATACGTTGCTTGCGATCCACGTTCGCACGCTTGCGAACGCTGAACGGCAGGTCGGTATTCATCGTCTGGGTGGCTACCGCGCCGCCGTACGTCTTTTTCGCCAAGCCGTCTTTATCGAGCTTCTCTAAATCGCGGCGAATGGTTTCTTCCGTTACACCGAAGTCACGGCTCAAGTCCGCAACAATGACTTTTCCGTCTTGCGCTAATTTCGAAAGAATGACATTCCGCCGTTCAATTGCGAGCATCGCCATGACCTCCTTTTCTTAGAATCTATCGCGCTGTTTTACAGAATACTGCGCCACATTTTCTCGTCGGGGTGGGGAATGATCGCGCTGTCAAGATACATACCGTTTTCGCCGGCGCCCTTTTGGGCATTGTTGATCGCGGCTTGTACTGCGGCGATCTCGCCGGTCAGAAGCAAATACGATTTACCGCACATACCGCGCGCGAGGCGGAGCTCTACGAGTTCTACCTGAGCGGTTTTGGCGGCGACGTCCGCAGCAACGATTGCCGCTGCCGCCGTGAAAGTTTCCAAAACGCCGAGTGCGTTCGGCTTACCGATATCCGTTGAGCCGTACAACGCGCTGAAGATGGATTCGTGGGGATTACCGAGCACAAAGCTGTCAATGAGGGAATCGGGATAGTGCGTCGACGAGGCATCAACCGCTGCCTTGACAGCGCTTAAATCGCCGCTGATGATGACCATGTACTTGCCGGGACAGACGGTGGTGGCCTCTAAAATATCGACCTCCGACGTCTTGACCATCCGATCCGCCGCCATCATACCGGAGGATACGGTTTTATATTCGACCATGCCGATTGCTTTTTTCATTATGCATCCTCCTTCACCAGAGTAATGACCGAGTCGCTGACGGATTCAACCGTCGCGTTGACCGGTGCGTGAATGTTAACGCTGAGTGCGTTTTCGGCGGCTTCGGCGATCACCTGACCGGCGGCCACCTTGTCACCTGCCGAGACGACCGCTTTGGCGGGAGCACCGATGTGCTGTGATAACAGCACGCGGAGTTCTTTGCCGGACGGTGCGGCATCGGATAACGGTGCCGCTTTATCATAAGCGGTCAAGTCCAGTCGTGCCATTAAGCGGTTCATCGGTACTCGGCGGTAGTCGCGAGCCGGGTTGACCGGTTGTGCATCCGGAACGGGCGGCTTGATACCGTTTTGCCGAAGTCCCGTTTTGCAGGCGGCGAGCAATGTGCGGGGGGCAAGCCCTTGACCGCAGGAATACAACTCACACAGACCGCAGCTGACACAATAAAACGAGTTGAGATAAGGGGTCGCGTCGTTGGTAATGCCGTTTGACGCATATAGCATAAATTTGTGGGGCTCGATCGGGTGCCCGAGCATGTGACGGGGACACAGATCGGTGCAGTAGTTGCACTGACAGCACGCCGCCATGGCACGCTTCATATCCACAAACGGTTTTGCTTGTTTTTTCTCGATCAACAAATGATCGTTCGGCAAAACCAGAACAGCGTTGGTGGTTCTGGTGACCGGCTCGTAGCTGCTGCCGATACGGCCCATCATCGGACCGCCCATTAAGTAGGCGGGATGCGGCGTTGTTACACCGCCCGCGAGTTCCAGCAGTTCGCTGATCGCCGTGCCGATCGGCACTTTGAACGTGGCGGGGGAGGCGACTTCGCCCGCGACGGTCACATACTTGTGCGTGACCGGTTTTCCGCCGAGCAGGTTTGCCACGTTGAGGATGGTCTCCACGTTGAACACCGTGACACCGACCGCAATGGGAAGTCCTCCCGCGGGTACGACGCGTCCGGTTGCTTCGTAGATGAGCACCACCTCATCACCGGCAGGATATACCGCCGGCAGGCGGCAGATCGACATATTTGAGTAGGCGGCCATATGTTGTTCGACGGCTTCAATCGTTTGTTTATAATGCTTTTTGATGCCGAGGATCACCGATTTGGCGCCTATTGTTTTCGCAATTAAGTCAAAGGCCCGTAAGATTTCTTCTGCATGCTGCTCTAAGAGTTGCTGATGCAGTTTTAAGAGCGGCTCGCATTCTGCACAGTTGAGGATAAGGGTGTCGGCGCGCTCGTCCAGTTTGGCATACGAGGGGAAACCGGCACCGCCTGCGCCGACCACACCGCCTTCACGCAAAAGGTTTTTGAGTTCAGTTATGTTCATGATTATTCAATCCTATACCGTTATCCACGATACCGACGATTGCGGCATCTACGGGAGCGTACTCCATATTGCAACCGATGCGGGC
>JAZNRA010000160.1:0-12248 GCA_045590415.1 Acutalibacteraceae bacterium
ACTACGAGGCATACACCGATACCGACAACGAGCAGGTCGTTATCCGATTCCCGTGGAAAAACAACGAAACGGAATTTGATGCCAAATCGGCCATTGAAGAACTCGGCAAGACCGCCCTGCTCGAATTTTATATTGACGAGACCGAATCTACCGGTCTGCCGACCGAAAAGCCGGGAAAAGAGGATTTCGTTCTCAACGGTTCTCTCGTAAGCTCGGCAACACCCGGCTTCGATCAGGAAAACACACCGGTCGTTTCCCTGGAATTGGACAAAGCGGGTAAAGAAGCGTTTTCAAAAGCCACTCAAAAGCAAGCCGATCTCAACAAGGGGCTCACGACCAAGAAATATACCATTTCCATTTGGTTGGATGACGAATGTATCTCCAACCCCACCGTTAACGAACATATTGCTGACGGTAACGCTCAGATCTCCGGCGGATTTGCCGACTATGCGGAAGCGTTGGATCTGGCAAATCTCATCAACTCCGGTTCTTTGCCTTTCAGCATCACGGCAAAGAACACCAGCACCGTTACCGCTACTTTGGGCGAGCGTGCATTAGAGATCATGGTGATCGCGGGCGTGATCGCGTTTGTGCTGATCTCCCTGTTCATGATTTTCTACTATCGCCTGCCCGGCTTTGTCGGTGTGATCGCCCTGCTCGGTCAGGTAGCCGGATCAATTGCGGTCGTTTCGGGATATTTCCCGTTCTTCAACAGCTTTACGCTGACGCTTCCCGGTATTGCCGGTATTATCCTCTCGATCGGTATGGGTGTTGACGCCAACATCATCACCGCCGAACGTATCAAAGAGCAGATCCGCGGCGGACGCACCATTGACGGCGCTATCAACAACGGTTGCAGTGAGTCATTCTGGGCGATCTTTGACGGTAACATCACCGTTTTGATCATTTCCGTCGTGCTGATGGGCGTGTTTGGTCCTGCAGACAGTTTGTTTGCAAAACTCCTCAAACCGTTCTTATTCATGTTCCCCGTTTCCGCCAGCGGCGCCGTTTATTCCTTCGGTTACACATTGCTTGCTGGTATCATCTTCAACTTCATTATGGGCGTAACTTGCTCGCGGTTGATGCTTAAATCCGTCTCCCGCTTCAAGTTCCTCCGTAAACCCTGGTTGTTAGGAGGTAAACGTCAAGATGCTTAATAATTTTGATTTTATTGCGAAACGCAAGCTCTTTCTTATCGTTTCCGTTGCCTTGCTTGCGATCGGTCTTATCTGCAACCTTATCATGGGCGTAGAGTTGGATATCGATTTCAAAGGCGGCACACTTCTCAAGTACAGTTATGAGAACACGCTGGACGAAGCTTCTGCCAAAGAGTTTATTCAAACGAAGCTTAACGGTGCAGAGGTTGACATAACCGAAAACGGTGAAAGCGGTCTCAAACTCGTTACCATAACGCTGGCAGATGAAGTGGACACGAAAACCCAAACCACTTTCGTGGAAACGCTGAAAAAGCAGTTCCCCGACAACAACATCAAAGAGATTGAAACCAACTCCTTGCAACCGTCTTACGGCCGCACCTTCTTTGCAAAATGCTGGATGGCGATTGCGTTGGCCTCGGTCTTCCTGGTTATCTACGTGGGCTTGCGTTTCCGCAAGATCGGCGGCATCTCTGCCGGTATCATGGCGCTTCTCGCTCTGCTGCACGATATTCTTATCGCATATTTCGTTTTCGTTATCTTCCGCATTCCGCTGAACGATAACTTCGTGGCGGTCGTTCTGACAATCCTCGGTTACTCGCTCAACGATACCATCGTTATCTATGACCGTATCCGCGAAAATCGCAAAAAAATGGATAAGAAGACCAATATCAACGAGATCGTGAACGTCAGTTTACGGCAATCCTTCGGCCGTACGCTGAACACCTCCATCTGCACCTTTGCAGCGATCGGTACGGTCGCGGTGATCGCTATGATCCTCTCGATGGATGCCATCATCAGTTTTGCGTTGCCGATGACCTTCGGTGTTGTATCCGGTTTCTATTCCTCCACGTTCCTGTGCACCCCGCTGTGGGCACTGTGGGTGGAACATTCCGCACGTCGCAAAGCGGCTAAAGCAAAGAAAAAATAACAGGCAAAAACGCCCCCGAAATCTTCGGGGGCGTTTTTACAAAGGATTGATGAAATTATGCTGACTACTGTCTTTTTTGACGTGGACGATACGCTGTTGGATTTTAAAAAGGCAGAACTCGTCGCGTTATCCTCCACTATGAAAGAATTAGGATTTACGCCGACGGATGACATGTTAGCACGTTATCACGTCATAAACCGCTCACAATGGGAGCTGCTTGAACGCGGAGAACTCACGCGCGAACAAGTACTCCGTCGCCGCTTTACATTGCTCTTTGAGGAATATGGCCTGCCTTGTGACGTTGAAAAAGTAAAGGGCTTGTACGAACGCCTGTTAGGTGTCGGGCATTATTTTATACCGGGTGCACCCGAGCTGCTCGAAACGTTATATCGGCAATACGATCTGTATCTTATGACTAACGGTACGGCATCAATCCAACGCCGCCGTCTGGACAGTGCGGGTATTCTCCCGTATTTTAAAGGTGTCTTTATCTCGCACGAGATCGGCTTTAACAAACCGGATCCGCGGTATTTTGAGCACTGCTTTTCTTGTATTGACGGTTTTGAAAAAGAAAAGGCCGTCATCGTCGGTGACAGCCCCAGTTCCGATATTCGCGGCGGTAATCTGGTAGGACTGCGCGCCTGCTGGTTTAACCCCTCGCACAGCACGTGTCCTCCCATTGCTAAGCCGGATTTTGAGGTGGACAGTTTGTCTGCCCTTCCTGCATTGTTGGCTCAGTTATAAGCGTAAACTGACTTCACCCGAAGATAACGCTTTGGTTTTGCCGTGCCGATCCGAGACAAGTAATTCAAAGTTATCGGTTATCCCCTCTGCTGTTACCTCCTCAATAACTGCACCGTTTATGTCAAGCACCTCAACGGTGCGCCCTTTCAGAAGATCTCGCTTTCGGTAGGACGGCAAATACATCTTTGCCGACAGCGCCCCGTAATACCCCCAAAAACGCGTGATGATCGCTGCTGCCAGTTCTTCCCTTGGATGAGCCGGCAGCGGCGTTTTTTCGTCAAAAACAGTGCCTGCACGGGATTCTATTTCAGACGGGAAACCGTCTTTTGGAGGAAGCACGTTAATGCCGATTCCCAATACGGCATATTGCAGGTTTTCGGCGATGGCACCTTCCGTTAAAATGCCGCACACCTTTTTGCCGCGACAGTAGACATCGTTCACCCATTTGATGGATGCGGGAACTTCCGCGACTTCCTCGATGGCTTCTGCCACGGCGACCGCGGCGGCGGTGGTAATATATAATAACGGTACGGCAGCGGCATCGGGGCGAAGAATGATACTCATATACAATCCGCTGCCTGTCGGGGAGAAGAACTGCCTGCCCATACGACCTCTGCCCTGTCGTTGCGTATCCGCCAAAATAACCGTACCCTCGGGCGCACCCGCGGCGGCTAACTCACGTGCCAGGGTGTTGGTGGAGCCCACTTCCCCATACAACTGCAAATGAAATGCATCGCTCAGACGTTCTTTTAAAACAGACTCTGATAACAAACCCATCGGCATATTCTCGCTTCTCCTTTCCCCCTTACATCGCGCTGAAATACTCCACGACGCCGTCGGTGACCGCCTGCATCAGTTTATCACGGTATTCGGGTTTGATAAGGGCTTCTTTATCCGCCGCATTATCCAAAAAGGCACATTCCAACAGAATCGACGGGCAATGGAATATGGATCGCGTCATGTAGAGCGTTCCCCATACCGTGCCGCTCCCGCGCGGTGTTCCGTTTGTTGTGGTACCTACCCCTTCGGTGATCTCAACGGCGTGCATCTTATCATAAACAAACTTTGAAGGGATGTATGACCACTCGGAATAGTAATGCACCGTGGCACCGGTGGCTTTACCGTTGGCGCCGTTCATATGCACGCTGATCACCAAATGGTAGCCCTTTGTCTGTGCCATCAGCACACGGTTTTGCAACGACAAATCGGTGGTGAGCGGCGCCGTGCGTGTCATATCCACCGTTGCACCCAACGCCTCCAATTTAGTTTTCAGGGTATTAGCGTAATCCAAATTGAACGGCGCTTCCCACGGCTTATCATCCGGTGATCCGTGACCGGGATCTAACAAGATGCGTACTCCCTTCAATTTTTCGGAAGCGGCGTTTCCGGAAATGTTTGCCGGATTCAAAAAGGAGATAGTTAATTGGTTACCGTTCCATGAAGTGGAAACGCCGTAGAAAGCCCCCGTTTTCTTCAGCGTCAATTTCAGAATCAAACAATCCGCCGACTCACCGGCAATCCACTCAGCCGAACTGAACAAAGGACTTTGAGAAACGTCCGGTACACTCGGCACCTCTGAAAGGTAATAAAAAGCGATTTCCACGTGCGGCGCGGTTTGTGAATAGGGCTCCAATCCGTAATGCGGAGTTGCCGTGGTCGACTCGCGATAATATTTTTGTCCTCTCGTGCGCGCATATACGGGAATAGCGTAGGCGGCGTCGAAGGTCATGTTCGTATGTGTGGAAGTGACGGTCGTTTGTCCGTTTTGCAAAGGAGTGTAGGTCAGGGCACCGCCATCGGTCACGGTAGCATCCTTACAGTATATGCGCTTTCCCGAAGCCAACAGATAATATGACAAACTACCGCTGTAAGTGCTCACCAAATAATCTTTGGTTCCTTTGGGTAAATAGGAATTATACGGGCGAGAATAATCGTCTGTCAGACCACCTCCCGAAAAAGTTTCCGCATATTCTGAGGTGATCGTAACAATCTTCACGTCCTCGGAAGGAGCCGGCAATGGTGTGCCTGCCGGTACGCTCACCCCCGGCGCCGTGGTCGTGGGCTGGGATAAAGCCCTGACGGTGATGTTCCCACCGGCTTTGGATTCCGTGAAGCCGTTATAAGTAGCGCTCACCATAATCTTTCCAAGATCGGTCACCTGTCCGATCTGACCCACCGGCAAGGTATAGGTTCCCTTATATTCTTGAAAATCGGTGGGGGTGTTGCCGCTTTCATCTTCCTTGATAGCGGATGCCGTCAGCACAATTTTCGTACCGTTGATCGTTGCCGTAACGCTCGAACCCTTGCGGGCAATAGCGCTGACAATAAACATGCCGCCGCCATCCACAGATAAGTCATCGGTCGGTAAAACACTTTGCAGAATTGTCTGCTTGTAGGTAATCGTATAGGTCTTTGTCGTTCCCTTATGAGAAAACAAAAACGTATTCACACCGATTTTCAGGGTATAATTCAGTGAGAAAAAGCCGTGCTCCGACAGTTCGATTGTTTCCCCGTTGACAGTCATCGGGAAATTGGTATCACCGCCGCCCTGCAGGGTAATGGTGGATTCCGACGTGGTGTAGTTTGTTTTGGTCGGGAAAGTCAGGGTAAGCTTCTTATAGATATATTCTTCGTTCAAGGTGCCTGCATAAGCGCGCCGCAACACATCGGCGGCACCGGTAGCGTCGGTCTGCAGTGCCTTGAGCGAGTCAAAGCAACTGCCTTGCCAAGTAGCAGTGGATTTGCAATATAGATACTGCTGAGCTAACTGATCGGTGGCTTTCCAACCGGTATGATACGTACCGATTCTCGACGTCGCATGAGATATGTATAGCGGAAGCTGTTGCTTGTTCGCAACACCGTCCCACCATTTGAGGACGTTTTGGAAGGAAGCCGTTGGATGGCTGGTGGAACTGTTGACGTGCACCAGTACGCATTGGAACAGCCCTTGCTCCACCCAAGAGAGTGTATCAGCGCAGCCATCAGTAAATTCCTCGTAATATTCCGCCGTTTCCGAACCGCGCTCATCCACGGAGTTATGCGCCCATATACCGTTCGAAAGCAAGCCGGTATAATAATTGGGGTTCACTTCACAGATGATCTGCGTCACTTGTTTTACCAATGTATCCAATGCGGTTTTGGCAGTTTCGCGTTCCTCTGTCGCGACCTGCTTGTCTGAAAAAGTAAAACCGGACACAAAAAAGCCGTCCACCGCATAGCGAGCCGTTGCCTCACGCACCATATCCAAGGTGCGCTTTTTCCCATCCTCGGTGCGGGGATCCCACTCTTCACCGTCTTGGACACGCAGATCCAATACGGCGTATACGTACATCTGCTTTTCTCGCGCCGACTTTAAGATGTACGAAATGGGATCAAAGACTTGTCCGTCTTCGTCGGTCAGCTGTACACACTCGGCAATTTCAGAGGGATATATCAAAAGGTCGTTCTTTTCCGGTTTAAGGGGCAGAATAAGTGTATTGAATTCCCACTCCTCTATCGCAGAAAAGGCGGTATCGATCTGTTTCTTCACGGTTTTGACCGTGTTTTTAGAAGAGGTATAATAATCCGCTCCCGGTGTGAGCCAAACGCCTTTCATCTGTTCCGGCTTTTGATATACCGGCACAATTCTTTCCGGCTCGGTGGTTGTGGGAGTTGTAGTCGTGATAGACGCACTGACCTTGTCACTGCCAAACAAGGACGCCAACGCATCCAGTACTCCGCCATAGGCAAAAAGCGCACAGAGTAACCCCACAGCCAGCACTCCGGCTGTGACGGCAATAACGATCTTCCACCCCTTGGAAAGACCGACTGCTTTTACATGCTTTGCCATATGGTGTCACCTCTTGTTTATAAAACGGTCAGTAAATTTTCTATTTCCCCGCGAGCAACGGATACATCATTCGTTAATGACAGGCCCGACACTTGATCGGGTTTCAAGTAACTGTAACTGTAAAAGGCCATGCCGGATACGTTCTTAGAACGCAAATACAACACGGAGCGCTTGAGAATATCGGTATGCAACGCCCATTCAGTCTTACCGTTGCCCGCCCACGTATCGCTTAACAATCCCGCTTTGTAGGCAGCAATACCGACATACAGTTTCACGGAAGAGTGACGCGGATATGACAGCCACTCGTCGGTCGTTTTGTCAAACGGGCTGCCGCTGTGCTCAAAGCCGGTATAGATCTGCGGACAGATATAATCGATATAGCCGTTTTCCGCCATCCATTTTTTGGGATCGGCGTACAATTTATCGTACGTGTTTTGGGCGTTGGCGGCGGGAGATACACCGAATATGCGGTTTTTCGCTTTGGTGATGGCATGCGTGCCGGCAATCAGCGTATCCACAGCCGCACGGCGCCAAGCGGCAATCGACAGCGTACCGCCGCTTTCTTGATACGCCTCATAATCCGCGCTCTCATAACCGTATACGGTAGTAGCGTCCAACACATTCGACGGATAAAAATAATCATCATATTGAATGCCGTCTATGGCGTAATTATTAACCAATTCACGGATACCGTTCAAGATCAGTTGTTGTGCCGCGGTTGAGCTTGGCACATAGTAATACCGCGCACTCGAATCGGTGAATGTCGGGATGTCACTGACAAGGTATGTTTTGTCCTTTCCCGCTCGGTACGGATTGACCCACGCATGGAGCGCGATCCCGCGTTTATGGGCGGCTTCTACTGCGTAACCGAGGGGATCGAAGCCCGTAGCGATTAGTTTGTTGACAGAAGTCGCCGGCTTAAAATAAGCCGATGGATAAAACGCATCACTGTTGGCGCGCACATGGAAAAACAAGGTGTTTAGTTTAAATTCTTCCATGGTGTTCAAGATACCGTCAATCGCCTCTTTTGCCTTTTCGGCGGTAGAACAACCGCTGAATAGAGCGTTTAGTTCCATGTACGATACCCACATGGCACGCAGTTCACCGGACGGTGCTACCAAAACCGGTTGCGTGGTGGTTGTAATAACCGTCGTTGTGCTTATTTTCGTGTCTTCGGTAAGTGCCGTCGTTGTGGTATCCGTAGCAGAGGCGGTTGTTGTGGCAACAGGAGCGAGAGTCGTTTCATCCGTAGCGGGCAAATCCGCGCCGCACGCTGTCAAAAACAACGTTGCCAAGCACAACAAAACCGCCGCATACCGCTTCACCAATCATCACCTCAATATCTACTATCATACCAAAAAGCGCTGTTTCTTGCAACATTTTCCGACAAAATATACATTGTCAGTTTTTTCCGTTTCTCCTATACTATATGTGATTTTTTTAATTCTTTACAGAAATGATTTGCATTTAGTTTGTAAGTATGATACACTAATATGCGTTATGCGGGCGTGGTGGAATGGCAGACACGTTGGTCTTAGGAGCCAATGCGCAAGCGTGCAAGTTCAAGTCTTGTCGCCCGCACCAAACAGTATAAATCCGAACCTTCTCATAGTTGGAGATGGGTTCGGATTTATTGTTTTTGAAGAGTATCCTAATTTTAATTGTAAGAAATAAATAACATAAATAAACTTTAAAAGATTAAAGATTTTGGGTTAGAAATATAAAATGTATGTTAAACATCTTTCCACGATTTAAATATAATATCGAATATTGTTGATTAAGGGTGTTAAATATGTTATAATTATCCATATAGTATTCATCTAGCACTGAATAAACAGGGAGGAATATAATGTTTAGAAAATTTATGGATTGGAATTCAAAACTTTCTCCAACCAAAAGGAAAATAATAAATGTTTTTTTAATAATAGCAATTTCAATAGGTTCCGCATATGCGTTATTAACCTACATTTTACCTTTTGTTGTATCTAATAGTGAATTTTCATCAATGACACTAGCAGAAGGAATAGCTTCAATAGCTGTTATTGTTACGATAACCATTACTGCTATTAATCTAGTAGTTGCAAGTATGAATAAAAGATATGCTTCAAAAAAGCAATTATCGCTTTCTGTTAATGTTCAAGGTTCCAAGGCTATTATAACTAGTACTATTGAAAATAAAGGAACTGGAAGAATTACTCCAAAAAGTTTTTACTTGTTTATAAATGAAGGTAAAATATCCCAAAAAAACGGATACTCAGAATACGAATTTCCTAATATACTTAAACATGAGTGCGGAGAATTCGATTGTGCTCTTGCAAAAAAATGTAAAGCTACTAGAATTGAAAGAATTCCAGATGAAATTTTAGGTGATAGCTTTAAGGATTCATTGAGTATTTGTTGTTTACTAAGTCATATTGCTTCTGATTCAGTTAATTTCATCGATCCAGGTGAAATTTTTTCAGAAGATATGATTTTTGAACTTGCACCCGGCGTTTACAGGGTGATTTTAGTAGGCGTAACAGTAGAGACTGATTGTATGTGTGCACATAAGATATTTGTAATTGAACAAGGAGAAGAGGCATGAAAATTTTAGCCGTTGCAGGTAGTTGCAGAGATGGTAACACAAAACATTTAGTGGATTCAATGATTAAAGATATATTTACTAGCAGCAATAACGCTGATGTAGAGATTAAAAACATTCATTTAAAAGATTTTAATATTAATTTTTGTTCTGGGTGTCTAGAGTGTGATACAACTGGAGAATGTGTTTATAATGATGATATGTCTTCGGTAGTTCCTTTTGTTCGAGATTGTGACGCCTTGATTCTTGCCACTCCCGCGCGTTGGGGATTACTATCTGGAGAAATGAAAACATTTTTAGATAGGTTAAATCCTTTAGCTGTCAAAGAGGAGTTGAGAAATAAGAGAGCAATAGTTATTTCTGTTGGTCAGAGCGATGAAAAAGAAGCTGAAAGTATTAAATATGCTGCAGAAAGTTTGGTTACTTTTTGTGAAAACGCTGGAATTCATGTTGTGGAAACTGTAATAGTGTGCGGTTGCTATGACGCTAGTGATGTAACATCTAAAACTAACTATATAAACTCTTGCAAATCAGCTTTTAATAAATTAATTAACGAATAACTATACAATCGGTGATTATAATGTCAGATAAAATTGGAATTTCACAAGCTATTATGCATATCACATATGCCTGTACGCATCATTGCCCAATGTGCTATGCAAATGCAAATAACAATAATGAACACCCAACTTTGGAACAATTATGCAATATTGTTGATAGACTAATTCGGTTTGGAGTTAGCGACATTACCTTGGTGGGTGGAGATCCAGCTTTGTACCCAAACATCATAGAATTGACACGATACATAAAAGAAAAAAACATTCATGTTTCTATCTTATCAAACACACTTGATTTTCCAATTTCAAATGACCTTATTTTAGATTATGTCGATGTATATGAAGGAACTATTCATCATAGTAGTAAAGCAAAACATGATATGTTTTGCGGTTGTGAAGGTGCTTTTGATAAATTAGTAAACAATTTAAAATATTTTTCTTCACATAAAAAAAGTGTTGGACTAGCTATTAACATAATACCTTTTAACTATAATGTTATATATGATATTGTTTCAAAAATCATCAAGCAAGATGTTGCTCTTGACCATATCATCTTGCAACGTATCATTCAATTTGGTCGAGCCGAAGGATCTTACAATTATGAACTATCTAGAGATATGATTGGAATAGTGATGAAGCAAATCGAACGAATTGAGAAAGAATTTGAGTTAAATATAATTTTTGAAGATCCCTTTCCAATGTGCTCAATAGATAAAAAATATCATAAATATATGCACCCCTGTGAATGGGGAATTACAAAAATATCTGTTGACTATAAAGGAAATCTATCGCGATGTGGTGCAGATGTCTTTCATACTTTCGGTTCGGTTTTTGATAGTGATATTTTTGAAAAGTGGAATCGAAATGATGATTTAAATTTATTTAGAAGCAAAAAATATCTACCTTCCAAATGTATTTCTTGTGAGAATATCGATAAATGTGGTGGAGGTTGTCCAATTAGCCGAAATCCTGAAAAAGGATTCACTGTTGATTATTTGTCTTATATAAATAACAACTGATATTAAATATTATTTTATAGAGGTAAAAATGTTTGTAGCAAAAGAATTTTGTATTGTAACAGGTTATGGTGTAGACGAACACGATATTGCCAGCTTTGATAAAGCATTAATAATGGCGGGCGTAGGCAACTATAATCTAGTTAAAGTAAGTAGCATCATACCACCAAATGCTAAACAAGTCATTGATATTAAATATCCAAAAGGGAGTGTATTATATACTGCTTATGCTAATAAAACCACAAGAAACGACGAAGTGATTTCATCAGCGATTGCAGCAGCCATACCTATAGATTCTGAACAAGTTGGAGTTATTATGGAATACTCATGCGTTGGTAATAAACAACAAGCCATTAATAAAGCAAAAGAACTTGCCATTGAAGCTTTGCAACGTCGAAATATAAGTGAATATAATGTATTTGCAAGTGGCATAGAAGTTCAAGGGACAGAAGGAGTAGCTACAACAACTTTTGCAGCAATTGCTTTAATGTAATTATATTTTTTGACAATATATTATTAAGTTTTAATTTCTCTTTCACCCTAGATTACACAATTAAAGCAGGGATATTTGATTCTTGGTCAAATATCCCTGCTTTTTAAGCCGTTTTATTGGCTTGTGGTGGTGTTTTTTGTTCCTTGCCCGACTTGTATTCTTCTCGGTATTCTTTGCCTTCTTCTGTGGCAAAAAACTCTTGAATATCGGGCAAGAAACATTTTACTATTGCTTCTAATTCATAATCCGGGATATCCCATCCACCTTTTTTCATAAGGTATCACGGAACTCATGGGACTATGACGGTATCACTCCTTTACATTTTTAACTGCATTTCATTGCTATCATTATTTTGTTGTTTCTTTTGTCCGCGTTTGCGTTCACGGACAACTTTCGGTTGCTGTTTATCATTATTGTCCGTTTCTCCTATCATCGTAATATCAGCTGCAAGATACAAAGCATCGATGGTAATATCGCCCCAACCGCTGCCCATTTCAGCTTGAGCTTCCACGGCGTCAAATCCTTGGCTTTCAATTCGTTCATCATACGGTTGATCTCCTTGTGAAGTTGCTCTTTCAAGGATTCCGTCTGCTTCGATAATTTGTCCTTGGTCGAATACTCTATTGAGTCCAACTTGTCTGATGTTACCTTCCGTATCTCTGCTAAATACGGTCTGAGCGTTTGCACCGTTAGGTCGTTCAAATCCTGTTGCGTTGGCAATTCGGATATCAAATCCGTGCTTCTTACAATGCTGTTCCCAACAGTCGAAAAGTATTCCGCTATTTTGTTGTACTGTTCCAATGACAAGAGTAGATACTGAGGTTGTATCGGTTCGGTCAATGTCGCTACCGTTTCCTCGGTTATCTGTTCTATTGGATTGTTGTTCTTTAGTTTCATAATATCCATAAGCAAATAATTCCTCCATATTAGTTTTTAAATATTT
>JAZNRA010000161.1:0-17811 GCA_045590415.1 Acutalibacteraceae bacterium
CCAAAAGAAAAAAAAAAAAAAAGGCGGCGCCCGCGGAAAAAGCCCCGTTCGTTGTTTTTTACAGAACGTGCGCAAGGATCGCATCCGATACTAAAAACCCCTCGGGGGACAAGCGGATACCTTCGGTATCCACGGTGATCAGATGCGGCGGGAGCGCGGCGGCTTTCTTGCGCCAGACGTGAGGAATCGGGATGCCGAAACGTTTGTTAAAATCGTGTTCGGTGAGCCCTTTGGCCAGCCGCAGGCGAAGCATGGCAAACTCCTCGGGTGAGTTTTCGGGGATAACCGTATCGTTCGGGGCTTCGGGCAGCGGCTCACAGCCGTCACAAAACGCCGACAGCGAGCGGGGGTAGTACAGCCGTTTACCTTCTAAAAACGAATGAGCGGCAGGACCGATCCCGAGATACGGTGCCGAGTTCCAGTATTTCAAGTTGTGACGGCTTTCAAAGCCGGGCCGTGCAAAGTTGGAAATTTCATACTGGGCGTATCCCTGCTTTTTCAGCGCGGTGACGGCTTCCAGATACAGCGCGGCAGACGTGTCCTCATCCGGCAAGGAGGGGGGCGCGGCAGCATAGGGTGTGCCGCTTTCCAGTTTTAACAGATACGCCGACACGTGGCACGCACCCCACTCGGCAAAACGGCGGGCGGCGGTACGAATATCGTTTACCGTTTGCTCCGAAGTGCCGAGCATCAGATCGCACGATACGTTAAAGATCCCTGCACGGTGCGCCGCGGCGACGGCAACATCTACGTCGGCGACGGTATGCCGTCTGCCGAGCAGCTGTAACTGTCGGTCATTGACCGCCTGCACCCCCAGCGATAAGCGGTTACCGCCGACGGCGGCAAATGACGTTAAGACGTCGTTCAGATCGTCACCGGGGTTGGCTTCGAGGGTGATCTCGGCATCGCTCGGCACGGAAAACGCATCCCGCGCAGAGGCGATCAGCCGCGAAAGGCGTTCGGCCCCGAGCAGCGTCGGTGTGCCGCCGCCGAGATAGACGGTATCTGCCGTCGTATTCAGTTTTGCCGACCAATGACGCAACGAATCAAGCATGGCTTGCACATAGCGATCCTTATCGTCCTCGGACTTGCCCGCCAGCGAATAAAAATCGCAATACGGGCATTTGGATACACAAAACGGGATGTGCAAATACAGTCCTATCATAGTTTCTGCTCCCATAAACAAAAAAGCCGCGAAAGCTGCTTTTTTAACGTTAGTCCTCGTCGAAGAATGCGTGATGCACGGCGGCAACGGCGCGATCGGCATCGGCGCGGTCGATCAGCACCGAGATTTTGATCTCGCTGGTGGAGATGGTCTGGATGTTGATGTTCGCATCCGACAGCGCGCCGAACATACGGGAGGCGACACCCTCGTGGGTCTCCATACCGGCACCCACGATGGAAACCTTCGCGATCTCCGTATCGTAGAACAGTTTTTTCGCGTTCAGGTGATCGCAGTACTCACGCAGAGCTTCCACCGTGCGCTCGCCTTCGCCTGCGGGAACGGTGAAGGTGATGTCCTTAGTGCCGTCGCGGCCGACGGATTGCAAAATAATATCGACGTTAACGTGCGCCTGCGCGACACGCGAGAAAATTTTAAAGGCAACACCGGGCTCATCCGGAATACCGACGATCATGACGCGTGCAACGTCGGTGTCTTTGGCAACGCTCTTAATTAACATTTTTTCCATTTTGGTGACCTCCTTCACTTTGGTGCCGGGAACGTGCTTTAAGCTGGAGAGAACTTCCAGTTCAATGTTGTATTTTTTTGCCATTTCAACGGAGCGGTTGTTGAGCACCTGCGCACCCAGGGTGGCAAGCTCCAACATCTCGTCGTAGGTGATCTCGTCGAGTTTCCGTGCGGTGGGGATCTTGCGGGGGTCGGCGGTGTAAACGCCTTCCACGTCGGTGTAGATCTGGCACAGATCGGCGTTCATTGCCGCGGCAATCGCAACGGCGCTGGTATCCGAGCCGCCGCGGCCGAGCGTGGTGACGTCATCGTATTTGTTGATGCCCTGGAAACCGGCGACGATGACGATCTTTTTCTTGTCGAGTTCCGCGCGGATGCGTTCTGCCTTAACGGTTTTGATACGTGCCGCGGAATACTTGGAGTTGGTAGAGAAGCCGGCCTGCCAACCAAGCAGGGAAACGGCGGGACAGCCGAGTTGCTCACACGCCATGGCAAGCAATGCGACCGAGATCTGTTCCCCCGCCGCCATCAGCATATCCATTTCGCGTTTGCTGCCGTTCGGGTTGATCTCCTTAGCTTTGGCGATGAGATCGTCGGTCGTATCGCCTTGTGCCGATACAACGACGACCACTTCGTTTCCGGCACGGTAGGTTTCGGTCACCCGTCGGGCAACATTCATGACCCTTTCCGCATCGGCAACGGAGCTTCCGCCGAATTTTTGTACAATAAGCATGGGTTTTCCTCCTTTGAGTCTATGGGGTATTTTATAGCAGGCGTAAACGGGAGATCGGTTGATCTCCGAGTACCGCCAGACCGTTATCCAACTGACGCTCGCTCATGACTGCCGTGAGCACTGCCAACTCGTTCGTCGGCGTGTCGGGGCAGGTGACGACGGAAACGTCGCCCAAAGCCGATTGTAAGCTTGCGAGCAGGGCTTGCTTATCATCCGTTTCAAAACGGAGCAATACCGCACATTCGTTGTCGGCATGATCCAACACGTAATCCGCAAATCCCGCATCCCAGCCGAGCGGTTTGCGTTCGCCAAGGTGTTGAGCGGCGTCAATGACGTCGCCGACTACCGCAGAGGCGGTGGGGAGTTTACCGGCGCCGCGGCCGTAGAACATGACCTCGCCGACGGCGTTGCCGCGCACCTGCACGGCGTTGAAGACGTCGCTTACCTGCGCGAGCAGGTTATCCTTGGAAATCAGCAACGGCGAGACCGTGCACTGAATGCGGTCGCCCTGCCGCTTGACCTGACCGATAAGCTTGATAACGCGGCCGATGGAGTCGGCGTATTTCACGTCGGCGGGGGTGATGGCGGAGATGCCTTCGGTGTAGACCTGCTCCGGATAGACGTGCTTGCCGTAGGCAAGCGCCGCCAAAATGCAGATCTTGCGGCAGGCGTCGTGCCCGTCCACGTCGGCGGAGGGGTTGCGCTCGGCGTAACCGAGGTCTTGCGCGAGTTTTAAAGCGCTTTCAAAATCCATGCCGTCCTGCACCATACGGGTGAGCATGAAGTTGGTCGTGCCGTTCAAAATACCGGCGATCTCTTCGATTTCATTGCCTGCCAAGCATTGCGCAAGCGGGCGCAAAATTGGAATACCGCCGCCGACGCTCACCTCAAACAAGAAGTTGACGTTTTTATCTTTGGCGATGGCAAGCAGCTCGTCGCCTTTGGCGGCGACCAGCTCCTTGTTGGAGGTGACGACGCTTTTACCGGCAAGCAGGCACGCTTTGACAAAATCGTATGCCGGATGCAAACCGCCCATGGTTTCCACCACGATGCGGATCTCCTTATCCTGCAGGATCGTTTCAAAATCCGTAGTAAACAGATCGGCATAGGGCAGATCGGGAAAACTGCGCAGATCCAAAATGCGTTTAACAAGCAGCGAATCTCCCGCTTTTTCGGTAATGGTATCGGCGTTTTGCAGCAGAACCTCTGCCACGCCGGAACCGACAACACCGTGTCCTAAAATTGCTATCGAAATCATTTATACTTCTCCGCCTTTCTGACTGATGGCGCTGATGCGCCGCACACCGGGAACATGGGACAGTTCGTTTGCGAACGTGTCCAAGGACTGCGACATGCCGCCCGTCTTGGCACAGATGGATACGCAAGCACTGCCGTCTTCGGGGGATTGCTGATTGACGGTCACAATGTTGGCGCCGACCTTGGCAAATGCGGACAGCAGGCCGGATAGCACGCCGGGGGAGTCCTGCAAAACCAAGTCTACCGTCATAAACTTTGCATCCGTTTTACTGCCGAGAAAAGGCGCGACGGTGTCTTTGTATTTGTAGTAAGCACTGCGGGAGATGCCTACCGCCCGCACGGCTTCACTGACCGAAGCGAACCGGCCTTCACTTAGTGCGTCGCTTACCTTCAGCACTTTGCCGTATATCTCGGGAAGCGCATCTGCGCGAACCAGAACCCATTCGCCGGTTCGGGCTATTTGCTCCATAAACTGTCCACCACCCAAAAACAAGCATATCGCGAATGAAAACACTATAACACAGTGAACTGTAAAAATCAAGGAAAATCTTCAAATAAATTAAGGGAAAAATTAGAAAGGCGGACTGTCCGCGATCTGAGGACAGTCCGCCCGGTTAACCGGTTATTCCTGGGCGACGGTGCCGCCGGCAACCGCCCCGCCGTGCGTGGTGCACATTTCCGGCATATGATCCGGTTTGTAAACACCGACGCGCTTGGAGGTGCATTTCTCCGTAGCCAGCAAGCCGGTTTCGGTGCAGAACTCGGCCTCCACCGTGTTGCCTTTGCGCGTAAAGGCCATCGGCTGCAATCCCTCGTGCAACGCTAACATGGTTTTGTTCCACGCGTTGCGCGCCGCGGAGGTTTGTGTAGAGACGAGCACTTGATTTTTATCGTAGCCGAACCAGGATGCCGCAACGTATTGAGGAGTGCCGGCAACCAGCCATACGTCGTTTCTCTGCTGAGTGGTACCGGTTTTGGCAAAGACTTCCCACTCGTTCCAAGAGCCCTTCAACGAAGCGGCGGTGGCGCCGTTCGCACCGCGCACAACGGTTTGTAAGAGACGGTTCATCACATAAGCGGAGTCTTCGTCCAATACCTGTACAGGCGAAGATTTGTGTTGCAGGATCACGTTACCGTTTTGCTCCACCTTGGTGAAAGAATACGGTTCGTTGTAATATCCGCCGTTGCCGAAGATCTGATAGGCGGCTGCCATCTCACGCGGATAAGCGCCCTTGGTCAGACCGCCGAGCGCCATCGGCGCGTAGTCGATATCGGTATTGCCGTTGGTATCAGAGGCGACGAGCGAGGTGAAATTCAGCGGGCCGGTCAAAAAGCTGAATGACCGTTGGGGGGTGAGCTGCTGCACGATCTGTGCCGCGACGGTGTTCTTGGAGGATTGCACCGCAACGTCTACCGTGGTCATACCGCTGTCTGTCGGTGTGGATTGGTTAACGTTTTTCGGCCACTTGGTGCCGTCTTTGAGAATGATGTAACAATCCGGCACCTGCGAAGAATAGTTGATGAGGTTTAACTGGATTGCGGGTCCGTACACAGCGAGCGGCTTCATGGACGAGCCCGGCTGCCGAATGGAACTGGTGGCGCGGTTGAGAATGCGGTCGGCATCCTTTTCGCCTCTTCCGCCGACAACCGCCACCGTTTTACCGGTGTAATCCATGACGTAGATGGCCGCTTGCGGCTGTACGACGTCGCTGAGCAATGCGGCGGGAAAATTATCGTCGTTGGCATAAACGGCCTCTGCCTTTGCCTGCAGAGTGGGGTTTTCACACGAATAGATGGTAAGTCCGCCGTAGAACACCATGTTGCGCGCTTGCGCTTCGGTGTAACCGTAGGTGTCTACGAGTGCATAGGTCACGTCGTCAATGAGCATATCGGTATACCAGTCGTTGACCTCGGCGGTTTTTGCGCTGCTCTTGAAGTACAGTTCTTCGCCGAGCGCCTGCTGATATTCATCTGCGGTGATGAAATCCAACTCATACATTTTGTACAAAACCAACCGCTGACGGGTACGCAGGTTTTCGGGATAGCGATAGGGGTTATATTTGACCGGGTTATTGGTCATCGCGGCGAGAGCCGCGCATTGCGCCACCGTCAGGTCTTTCGCCTCGACACCGAAGAAATAGTTGGCGCCCGCACCGACACCCGTGACGTTACTGGCGAGCGGCATCATGTTGAGATACGCTTGCAGGATCTCGTCTTTGGAGTAATATTTTTCCATTTCCACCGCCGACAGAATCTCGGTGACCTTACGTTGAATGGAATGGTCATTGTTACCCGTCATGACCTTGATGAGCTGCTGTGTCAAGGTGGATCCGCCGTATTCCGTGGAGTTGAAATGCAACACTAAGTTGGCAAAGGCGGAAATGGTACGCTTCCAGTCAACGCCGAAGTGCGTGTGGAAGCGCTCGTCCTCAATCGCCACGACGGCGTTTTGCATGTTTGCCGGCATTTCACTTAAGGGTGTCCAAATACGCTTGATGCCGCTGAGCCGCTGAAACTCCTCATACTTGCCGGTAGATTCGTTGAGTGTCATGACGATGCTCGTTTGGTTTTCGTTGATCGCATCCACGTCCGGTAAATTGGATTGACCGGTGAAGTTGGTGGCGACATATACCGTCAGCACGCAGGCGACGATGCAACCGGTAAGCACGATGACGAGACCGACGGTCAGCAAAGCTTTGCCGACAAAGTTAAGGATGCTTCGACCCTTTTTCGTGGACAGTGCCGCGCTTGCGCGGTCCAGCCAAGCCGGTTTTGGGAACGTCATAAGACTGTTTCCTCCTTTTGAAATGAATCACGCGGGATATGCGTGGAAAACGTGTTCGTTTAGAGCACCTTATATATTAAAGCACAGACGCCAAATTGTCAAATATCAAAATTGTAAACAATGCATAGGAGGGCGGTATTTGCTGCACACTACCGAGAAAGGGGAGATGTTGTATGCCAAAAGAAACGCGTGCGGAAGAACGCAAGCGACTGATGCCGGTGCTGATCGCGTGTGTATTGCTGATCGGTATTGCCGCGTGGGCGAGTGTGTTGTTGCCGACGGAAACAGATAACAAGGATGCACCGACGGAGCGGGCGGCACAGCAGATACTCCGCGAGTGGAACGGGCAGATTGCGTTGTTTGAAGGTGATACCAACAAGCCGACGGAGGTATATGAGGTGGCGGTTGCGGCGTTGCCTGAGGAGGAGCAACAGCGGCTGCGTGCGGGTATCGCGATTAAGGACGAGGAAATGCTTGCCGACTTACTCGACAATTATACCAGTTAATCGTATCATTTTTTGAATTTTAGTCTTGCCCCGTGCGATGTGTTGTGCTATAATAGACAAAATATACACACGGAGGTTTTGGCACTCATGGCACAGGTAACGGGGTTTGAAGAGTTTGAGCTGCGTCCCGAGTTGATGCAGGCATTGTCCAAAATGGGTTTCTCACAACCGACCCCGATCCAACAGCAGGCAATTTTGCCGATGCTGGAGGGACGTGACGTGATTGCCAAGGCACCGACCGGAACGGGCAAGACCTGCTCATTCGGTATTCCGCTTTTAGAATGTTACCGCCCGGATTGTCAAGATATTCAGGCAGTGGTAGTGTGCCCGACCAGAGAGCTTTGCATACAGATCACCGACGATCTGCAACAGCTTGCTATGTTCATGCCGGAGATCCGCATTGTGGCGCTGTACGGCGGTCAACCGATCAACCGACAGATCACGGCACTCAAGAAGAAGCCGACCATTGTGGTAGCAACCCCCGGCCGCTTGCTCGATCACATGAACCGCGGGACGGTGTGGCTGGGCAACGTATATACGGCGGTGTTGGACGAAGCGGATGAGATGCTCAAAATGGGCTTTATCCGTGACGTGCGTAAAATCATCAACGCGACCCCCGGTGATACGCAGGTGGTGCTGTTCAGCGCCACCATCTCACGCGAGGTCATGAACGTGGCGTGGGAATACCAGCGTGACGCTGTGGAGATCACCGTCGAGGCGGAGGGAGATGCCCGCCCGCAGATCACGCAGTACGCGATGGAAGCAAGCGAAAGTGAGCGGCTGGACGCCATTACGGCGCTCACAAAACACCTTGATCTGCATCGAGTGATGATCTTCTGCAACCGCAAAAGCACGGTCGCTTGGCTGAACAAGCAGCTTCAAAAACGCGGTGTATCGGTGGATTGCCTGCACGGCGACATTCCGCAGGGGCAACGCAACCGCGTGATGGAAGGGTTTAGAAAGGGTAAATTTGAGATCTTGGTCGCCACCGACGTTGCCGCCCGCGGTATCGACGTGGACGACGTAGAAGCGGTTTTTAATTACGACATTCCGGACGAGAACGAATATTATCTGCACCGCATCGGGCGGACAGGCCGTGCCAAACGGCACGGCCTCTCGATCACCTTTACCACGTCCGGCGATCAGTTCCGCATGCGCGACATCCGCAAGTATACGCGCTCGGATATTGAAGATATTGTGATCGGGGAGGACGGCGTGCCCAGGCACACCGACGGAACAGCGCTGTAAATGAGGTGAAAGGAACATGGCGACGTCGCGTGAACACATCCGAAACTTCTGCATTATCGCACATATCGACCACGGCAAGTCCACGCTCGCCGACCGTATTCTGGAAAAAACGCGCGCCGTCGCGTTGCGCGACATGGAAAACCAGTTGCTCGACAGCATGGATCTCGAGCGGGAGCGCGGTATTACCATCAAGGCACACGCCGTGACCGTATCCTACGATGCGAAAGACGGGCAGACCTATATTTTTAATTTGATCGACACACCGGGCCACGTGGACTTTAACTATGAAGTGTCCCGTTCACTCGCCGCTTGTGAGGGCGCGATTTTGATCGTGGATGCCTCGCAGGGAATTGAAGCGCAGACATTAGCCAATACATATTTGGCGGTGGAGCACGGCTTGGAGATCGTGCCGGTGATCAATAAGATCGATCTTCCGTCGGCGCGCCCCGAAGAGGTGCGTGCCGAAATTGAAGACATCATCGGTATTGATGCATCCGACGCGCCGCTTGTTTCGGCGAAGATGGGCACCAATATTGAAGACGTGTTAGAGGCGATCGTTGAAAAGATCCCCGCGCCGGCGGGTGAGGACGATACGCCCTTGCAAGCGTTGATCTTTGATAGTTATTACGATAGTTATAAGGGCGTTATCGTATATATCCGTGTGAAGGAAGGCACGGTCAAGGTGGGGGATACCATTCGTATGATGGCAACCGGTGCCACCTTTGACGTGGTGGAGGTCGGTATCATGCGTGCCGGCTCACTGGAACCGTGCGGATCGTTGCATGCGGGGCAGGTCGGGTATATCGCGGCCTCCATCAAAACGGTACACGATGCCCGTGTGGGCGATACCGTGACGTTGGCAAATAAGCCCGCTCCCGAGCCGCTCCCGGGTTACCGTAAGGTAAACCCCATGGTGTTCTGCGGTGTGTTTCCTGCAGATGGTGCACATTATCAGGATCTGCGTGAGGCGCTGGAGCGGTTGCAGCTTAACGATGCGTCGCTGACCTTTGAGCCCGAAACCTCGGTGGCTCTCGGCTTTGGTTTCCGTTGCGGCTTCTTGGGACTGTTGCATATGGAGATCGTCCAGGAGCGTTTGGAGCGCGAATACGATCTCGATCTGATCACCACCGCCCCCAGCGTTATTTATCATATTACCCGTACGGACGGTACGGTGGAGTATATTGATAATCCCACCAACTACCCCGATCCCGCGAACATCGCGTTTGCGGAGGAGCCGATCGCGGAGGCGCATATTTTATCGCCGACCGAATACGTCGGTAACATTATGGAACTGTGTCAACAGCGTCGCGGTGTATTCCACGATATGAAATATCTGGATCAGACGCGCGTGGATATTCATTATGAGCTGCCGCTCAACGAGATCGTGTATGATTTCTTTGACGCACTCAAATCCCGCACCAAAGGATACGCCAGTTTCGATTACGAGTTAAAAGGGTATCGCAAATCCGAACTGGTAAAACTGGACATCCTGCTCAACGGCGACGTGGTGGACGCCTTGTCCTTCATCGTGTTTGCGGGCAACGCGTATGCGCGCGGCAGGCGCATGTGTGAGAAATTGCGGGATAACATTCCGCGTCACCTGTTTGAGGTGCCGATCCAAGCGGCGATCGGCGGGAAGATCATTGCCCGCGAAACCGTGCGCGCCATGCGTAAGGACGTGCTTGCCAAGTGCTACGGCGGTGATATTACCCGTAAGAAGAAGCTCTTGGAGAAGCAAAAAGAAGGTAAGAAACGAATGCGCCAATTGGGCAGTGTAGAGGTACCGCAGGAAGCGTTTATGGCGGTGCTCAAGCTCAGTGACGACGAATAAAAAAGGAGAGAGAAGTATGGTAAATCTGAATGCTGAAGAAAAGTTCTTGAAGGAAGGTCTGACCTTTGACGACGTGCTGCTGATTCCTGCAGAGTCGGACGTGTTGCCCGCAGACGTCAAGTTGACGACCAAGCTGACAAAGGACATCACGCTCAACACGCCGCTGATGACGGCGGCGATGGATACGGTTACCGAGGCACGTATGGCGATCGCGATCGCGCGTGAGGGCGGCATCGGTGTTATCCACAAGAATATGGATATCGAGGCGCAGGCCGACCAGGTCGACCGTGTTAAGCGTTCCGAGAATGGTGTTATCGTCAACCCCTTCTTCCTCTCTCCCGATCATTTGGTCGAGGACGCCAACGAGCTGATGGGTAAGTACCGCATCTCCGGTGTGCCGATCTGCCGTGACGGCAAATTGGTGGGTATTCTGACCAACCGTGACATGCGGTTCCTGACGGATTTTTCACAGCGTATTGAAGAGGTTATGACCAAGGACAATCTGGTGACTGCGCCGGTCGGCACGACCATGGAGCAGGCACAGGAGATCTTACGTCAGCATCGCATTGAGAAGTTACCCATCGTGGACGATAAGGGTATGCTCAAAGGTCTGGTTACCATAAAGGATATTGAAAAAGCCGTTAAATATCCGAACTCCGCGCGTGACGCGGCAGGCCGTTTACTGTGCGCGGCGGCGATCGGTACCACGGCGAACGTGCTTGAGCGCGCGGCAGAGTTGGTCAAAGCGCAGGTCGACGTGTTGGTGCTTGATTCTGCGCACGGTCACAGCCACAACATTCTCAATTGCATCAAGAAAGTCAAGGCAGCGTTCCCGAACGTGTCCTTGATTGCGGGTAATATTGCGACGGCAGCGGCGGCGGAAGCCATGATCGATGCGGGCGCAGACGCCGTTAAAGTCGGCATCGGCCCCGGCTCTATCTGCACCACCCGCGTGGTTGCCGGTATCGGTGTACCGCAGATCACGGCTGTGTACGACGTGGCGTGTGCCGCGGCAAAATACGGAATTCCGGTCATTGCAGACGGTGGTCTTAAATATTCCGGCGACCTTGTGAAAGCGATCGCCGCCGGTGCGAACGTTATGATGGTCGGCTCGTTGGTTGCGGGTTGCGAGGAATCTCCTGGAGAGACGGAACTCTATCAGGGCCGTCAGTTTAAGGTGTATCGCGGTATGGGCAGCTTGGGCGCTATGGCCAAAGGCAGCAGCGACCGCTATTTCCAAGAAAACAATAAGAAACTCGTTCCCGAAGGCGTTGAGGGTCGCGTGCCGTACAAAGGACCGCTGTCCGATACGGTGTATCAGCTGATGGGCGGTCTGCGCTCCGGTATGGGTTACTGCGGCTGTCACACGATTGCCGAGTTGCAGGAAAAGGGCCAGTTTATTCGTATTACCGGTGCGGGCCTGCGCGAGAGCCATCCGCACGACATTTCCATCACGAAAGAAGCACCGAACTATTCGACGGGTTCTTAAATTCGCGCACAGCAAAGAGGGTGTTTTTGAATGGCACAGCATAACTTTGTTCCGGTGTTACTCGGCAGTGACGTTAACGTATACGGCATGGCGCGTTCTTTCCACGAAGCATACGGCGTTTGCTCGGTTGCCATCGGGAAAGGCCGTCTCGGCGCGACCTCCAACAGCCGCATTGTGACGGTGGAGGTCGTTGAGCCGCGCATTGAAGAAGACGAGGTGTTCTGCAAGACCCTCATCGACTTTTCGGCACGGTACCCGAAAGACGTGGATCTGTTACTCGTGCCGTGCGGTGACAACTATGTTAAATTGTTGTCGCGTAATCAGGATGCGTTGCGCGAGTATTATAAATTCGTTTGTATTGACGAGCCGCTGCTCATGCAGTTAAGCACCAAAGAAACGTTTTATGCGTTGTGTGAGAAGCACGGTTTCCTGTTCCCGAAGACCACGACGGTCACCGTGAACAACTATCAAACGGTCGAGTTGCCGTTTGCGTTCCCCGTGGTGATCAAGCCGTCCAACAGCGTGGCATACTGGAACTGCCATTTTCCGCATAAGAAAAAGGTGTTTGTGGCGGAGACGCGCGAGGAATTTGATGCCATCTTATCTGCCATCTACGCTTCGTCCTATCAAGATCACCTCATCATTCAGGAATACATTCCGGGTGACGACAGTCACATGCGTGTCATGAACTGCTATTGCGGCAAGGACGGCAAGGTGCAACTGATTGCCCTTTCGCAGGCACTTTTGGAGGAGCATTCCCCCGAGGGCATCGGCAGTTATGCGGCGCTCATTCCCACCGAAGACCGTCAGCTTGCACGACAGATGAAGACCTTTTTGGAGGATATCGGGTACAAAGGATTTGCAAACTTTGACTTTAAGTTTGACAGCCGCGACGGGCAGTACAAGCTTTTTGAACTCAACCCCCGTCAAGGGCGCAGCAGCTTTGTGGTGACGGCGCAGGGACACAATTTGGCGCGGTATTTGGTAAACGATGTACTGTTAGATCAGCCGGCGGAGTTTACCATGGCAGACGGCGAAACGCTGTGGACCATCATTCCCAAAGCGCTGATCTTTGAATACGTTACCGATCCGGAGCTGAAAGCGAAGGCAAAGGATCTGATCCGCCGCGGTAAGCTGTGCAAGTCGTTGTACTACAAAAAGGACCGCAACTTCAAGCGGTGGTTGTATTTCCAGAAGAATCAGGCAAGCTATTTTAAGAAATACACGCGATATTTCGGAAACAAATCACTTAAGGATTAAAGAGGGGTGGATGCACATGTGCGGCTTTGCCGGATATTTTATTAACGGATACGGCGGCGACCGCCGTGCGGTCATTCAGGCGATGGCAGACCGTATTGTTCATCGCGGCCCCGATCAAGCGGATTATTATGTGGATGACGATATGGCGCTCGGCTTTCGTCGATTATCCATTATCGACTTGGAGGGCGGCAGTCAGCCCATCCAAAACGAAGACGGCACCAAGGTGCTCGTGTTTAACGGTGAGATCTATAACTACCGTGATCTCCGCAAGGAATTGATTGCCGCGGGTCACGTGTTCAAAACGCAGACCGACTCCGAAGTGCTGTTGCACGGATACGAGGAATGGGGCGCGAAACTGCTCGACCGTTTGCGCGGTATGTTCGCTTTCGTCGTGTGGGACAGCGTGGAGAAAAAACTGTTCGGCGCACGTGACATTTTCGGTATCAAGCCGTTTTACTATTATCAGCGCGGTACCGATTTCTTCTTCGGATCGGAGATCAAATCGTTTTTATCGCATCCCGATTTTGTAAAAGAACTTGACGAGAGCAAACTGCCCGATTGGCTGTGCTACGAGTACCTGCCGATGCGGGAGACGTTCTTTAAGAACGTGTATAAGCTGCTCAACGGCGAATATTTTGAGTGGCAGGACGGCACGCTGTCCATTCATAAGTACTACGACGTTGCCGATTACTTCAAAGCAGACAACACCTTGTCGGCAGAGGAGTGGGAGCAGCGCATTACCGACGAGTTTGTGGAATCGGTGGCGGTGCATCAGATCAGCGACGTGGAGGTCGGCTGCTTCTTGTCCAGCGGTGTTGATTCCAGTTACGTCGTGCGTGAGGTCTCCAAGGTCGCGGCGGCGGTTAAGACCTTTTCCGTCGGATACGAGGAAGAGCAGTACAGCGAATTGCCGTATGCACAAGCGTTTTCCGAGGAGATCAACGTGGAAAACATTGCTAACAAGGTGTCGGCGGAACAGTATTTTGATATGGCGGGCAAGATCCAGTATTTCATGGATGAGCCGTTGCCGAATCCGTCGGAAGTGCCGCTGTATTTTCTGGCGGAAAACGCGGCGAAATACGTGAAGGTCGTTCTCTCCGGTGAGGGAGCCGACGAATTGTTCGGCGGATACCCGATGTACCTCGAGGGTGGCCATTTCCATAAATACAGCCGCATCCCACGCGTGTTGCGCAAGGGCGTTGCGGCAATCGCCGGACGGTTACCCGAAAGCGTCAAGGGCAAACGTTTTGCCATTCGCGGGGCGATGCTCCCGTATGAGCGGTTTATGCGTGCCAACTACGTGTTTACGCGCGATGAGCGGGCGAAGTTCTTGAAAAATCCCGGTACGCCGTGCGATCCGGTGGACTGGTCAAAACCGCATTTTGACAAAGTTTCGCATCTTGACGAACCCACGCAGTTGCAGTACGTGGATATGCAGACGTGGATGTTGTATGACATTTTGCAAAAAGCGGACCGTATGAGCATGGCAAACTCGCTGGAACTCAGAGTGCCGTTTTTGGATAAAAAGATGCTGGAACTCGCGGTAACGTTGCCGACCAAGTACCGTATCGACGGCAACACCACCAAGGTGGCACTTCGTGCGGCGGCACTCCGACAGTTGCCGGAACGCACCGCGCATAAAAAGAAATTAGGATTCCCCGTACCGCTTAACGATTGGTTACGGCAGGACACCTATTACGAGCGGGTCAAAACGGCTTTCTCGGGCGAGATTGCGGACAAATTTTTCAACACCGAGGCGATTTTGCAGTTGCTCCAAGATCACAAGCAAGGGCGCGCGCTGAACATGAAGAAGATTTGGACGATTTATACCTTTATTCTGTGGTACGAGCAATTCTTCGTACTCAATTAACAATAAACAGAGTAGACCGATGAGCGTTAAGTGTCGTGCGGACGGGGAGTTGCCGCGCGGACGAAAAGAATCATCTTGCGGTTTATCGGTCGCATCCCGCTGTTGAATAACGAGAATGTAAATCCTCCTTGTTCAACATTCGGAGAACAAGGAGGGTTTTTATGTCAAACAAGAAAATTTTACGATTAGTTGTCTGCGGTATGATGATTGCCGTGGACGTGGTACTGGCTCGATTGGCATCGCTGAACACGACCACAGAGCGATTGGGTCTGTCGTTGTTCGCGGTGGCGATCGTTGCCTATCTGTATGGTCCGATCGCGGCAATGGTCGTACACGGGCTTAGCGATTTGATTGGCGCTATGTTATTCCCGAACGGACCGATTTTTCTTGGATTTACGTTGACGGCCGCACTTATCGGTTTGGTCTACGGCTTGTGTTTTTATCGCAAGAAAAGTTTTTGGTGGATTGTATTAGCGATAGTAAGCACACAGATCGTGTGCACATTGTGCCTGAACACCCTGTGGTTGAGCATTTTATACGACAAGGGATTCCTCATTTTCTTGCCGGGTCGCCTGATACAAGCTGCGATCGTGACGCCTGTTCAGTTAGTGGGGTTGCCATTCCTGTTCAAAGCACTTGATCGTGGTGTAAAGCCGTTTTTGAACGGACAGCGTTGACAATCCAATTTTGCTTTGTTACAATGAAAAAAGAGTGTATAAGGAGTGATCAAACATGTCGGTATACGCTATTTTCCCCGAGGGAAAACGCAAGGTGTTTACGGTAAGTTATGATGACGGTTGGCCGCAGGACGAAAAACTCATTGCTCTGATGAACAAATACGGAATCAAAGGTACGTTCAACCTCGTCAGCGGTGACGTGTTATTCGATCAGATCGAAAATCCCGTGGAGCGCTATAAGGGTCACGAGGTTGCCACGCACGGACACACGCACGGCTATTTAGGCCGTATCGCACCGGCACAGGCGACGTATGACGTTCTCAAAAACCGTGAAGCGTTGGAAAAGGTGTTCGGCGGTACGGTGCGCGGTTTTGCTTACGGACACGGGTCATATAACGACGAGACCAAGCAGATCCTCAAAAACTGCGGTATTAAGTATGCGCGTACCATTAACAATACGGAAAAATTTCTGCTTCCGCAGGATTGGTTCTTTTTCGATCCGACCTGTGAGGACTTAAACCCGAGATTGCTCGAGCTTGCCGATCGGTTTTATAACATGAAGCCCCAGTTTACACAGGTCCATATGTTTTATGTTTGGGGTCACTCCTGCTTTACCGATCGCGCCGACAGTTGGGATAAGCTTGAAGAAGTGTTTCGAAAAATGGGGAACAACGACGAGATCTGGTGCGCGACCAACATCGAGATCTACGATTATATGGAGGCATTCCGCAATTTGATCACGTCGGCAGACGGTACGTATATCTATAACCCGACGAACACCACGCTGTGGCTCATGCACAACAATGGTGATTTCATGAGCAAGCATGAAGTGATCGTTTTAAAACCGGGCGAAGAAGTGTATTTGAAGTAATGAAAAAGGACTGTGAAATTCACAGTCCTTTTTGTGTGATTGTTTACTTTTCTTCCGCCGTACCGTACAGATTCAAACGGAACAGATGCGACTCATCCTCCGGATCGGTGCAGGTGACGGTGGCTTCCCCGATGTGCCCCCAGTCAATAGCATGGGAAAGCGCCAACAGTTGTGTTAAACGGCTTTTCATATTCAGCACGTCTCCGTCGGGTGTCTTCAGATATACCTCACCCTTTGCGGTAGATGCAAATGCAATCAATTTGTCAAAATCAAAATTGTGAATGACTTGATCTGCCATGGAACATTCCTCCTTTGCTGTTATTATATATAGAGAATCCATGCTGTGTCAAGGATAGTTTTTAACAAAAGGTTCATAAAATACATATTGACAGAAGTGGCAGGGAATGGTAAAGTATAGAAAGAGTTAGCACTCGGACGAAAAGAGTGCTAATTTTTAACGAAGGAGGTGCGGCAGATGGAGCTCGGCGCACGGAAGCAGCAAATCGTGTCTGCCATCGTGGATGCGTATATTCGCACGGGTGAGCCGATCGGATCCAAAGCACTTGTTTGTGCGTTGGATCAGGCGGTATCGTCTGCCACCATCCGCAACGACATGGCGGACCTTGCGGCGGCGGGCTTTTTGGCACAGCCGCACACCTCTGCCGGCCGGATCCCTACCGCAAAGGCGTTTCGGTTTTATATTGACCGTCTGCTTGCCTGCCGCCCGCTTTCGGAGGGCTGTCAGCGCGAGATCGACGAGGTGCTGGAAACGGCATCCGGTGATCCCGACAAACTGATCGCCGTGGCATCTGAACTGTTGGCGAACGAAACCGGCGTGGCGGCCATTGCGGCAACACCGGACCAAAAGGGCTTCACCGTGCGGCAGGTGGAACTGTTGCATATCGGTACGCGGTCGGTGGCCGTTCTGCTGATGACCGATAACGGTAACCTGCACAGCAGGGTATGCCGCTTGGATACCGAGTGTGAAGCTGCCGTTTTGGCACAGATCACGGAACACCTGAATCGTGAATTTGCGGGCAAGGCACTTTCCGAGATCGGCATTGCACAGGCACAACGGTTGCTCGTGCAGCTTGGCGGCTACGGCTTGTCCTACGCGCCGCTGCTGACGGCGTTTATTGATCTGGTGCGGGAATCGGCACAAGCCGACGTGCGGTTATCCGGCCAGTTGAATCTGTTGCAGCATCCGGATTATCCGCTGGATCAGGCGCGCTCGTTGCTCTCGCTGCTTTCGCGCCGTGAGTGGCTTAACGGTATGCTTACCGCACATCCCGACGGGTTGCGCGTGGTGCTGGGAAGTGAAAGTCAGCGTCCGGAGCTTAACGGCTCTTGTATTATCATGACGCGCTACGCACTTGGTGACCGCGCCAACGGTTCGCTTGGCTTGATCGGACCGGTGCGTATGGATTACGCGAGGACGATTCCCCGTTTGCAATACGTGGCGCAGTCGGTCGGTCGGTTATTAACACAGCTTTTTGAGGAATTATAACAGATAGTGTGACAGGACTCGAACCTGTCACACCTTACAAATGAGAAATTCCCGTTCGCCGTTGCCTTGTCGCTTGCGATCCGCCGG
>JAZNRA010000162.1:0-6066 GCA_045590415.1 Acutalibacteraceae bacterium
TCCGTGGGTTTCATATTCGTCGATCCATCGGTAGAGCATTATCTTATTAATGCCCATCTTTTCTGCCACAACAGCGTGTTTAATCTCGTCTTTTAATACTAACTCGCACGCCTTGACTTTAAATTCTTTGCTAAAAGTTCGTTTCATAGTGAACACCTCTCTGAATGTATTTTACCATTCACTCTTCAATGTGTCCACTTTTACTATACAACTTTCCATTATTCAATATTCATCATTCATTAAAACGGATTTTCGTAATGAATAATGAAGTCGCTTGCGCTGATGAATAATGAATAATTGGTGCTTCGCTACGCAAAGCGTTGATTATAAATACAATTTATGCTATAATACGAACAATAAAAAATTTATGGGGTGCTTATATATGGATATTAACTCACTAATAAAATCCGAAATAAATTATACAAAAGAAAAAAATGTATATCACTTCATTAATAATGAATCAGAGCGTCCACAATGGTCTATAATACTTGATAATTACCATAAAAATAACCCAAATCAGTTACAAATAAAAAGGCAGTACAGGTTTCATTTAAACAATATTGACACTGATGTTCAAAAGAAAAACTATTTTCACTATATAACGGAACTGGGTGGTGTTACTGTTGACCTCGCTAGCGGACCGTCAGGATACTTTTCTCCTGTTTTCAATTTTTTAAAAGATGATAGTATTTTTATTGCAACTGATGCAAGTATAGCAATAATCAATGCCCATCAAAAAGCAAATACGGATAACCGTTTTTATATTTTTGATGTAGATTTAGATAAAGTTCTTCCATTTGAAGACGGTAGTATAGATGCCTTTTGTGGAAATCTGTTGCTCAATGTTGATAATTACAAAGGACTTTTAAAAGAGATTAGCAGATGTTTGAAATTCAATGGTAGATTTGCAGTTATCGAGTTGTTCTATGAGACAGGTTCGCAAACTTATGATTATCTTAAACAAAGAAATGCTGTGTTTTCTTCATTGGAATATTTTATCTCTGTGTGTAGTGAGATTGGTCTAAAATACAAGGATAGCGAAATAAGAAAAGAAATTGTTGGAAAAATATCAGAGGGCGATTTATTTCCAATTGGAGAAAATGACAAGTGTTTAGAAACAATTGTATATTTTGAGAAAATATAACAATTATGTGAACCGTCCAATAATATGCAGGGGTTCGAACACATAGGTCAAAAATTCAAAAGGGTTCGAATTTGTGCTCCCTTTTCAAAAACAGAAACCGACCCAAACGGGTCGGTTTTTTGTTTTTCCCACAATGGAAGGTGGATTCGAAAGGGCGTTAAGAAAACAGCCCGGTGGCGTTTTTAGTGTCCGAGTGCGAGCGCGTCCGGTGGACGATACAGCGAGCACGCAGGACTGTGCCGCAACAAGGTGAAATAAGCCGCCGTCAGTGCGGCGCTATTGAACCGCTGTTGCAAACGTGTTGGCACACACTTGATCCTTTTCAAAAATTAATAGACGAGCACAACCGAAACTCATAGACGAGATCAGACTACCGCACTGCGCAACGACCACCTTCCCCCACCAAAACAAAAAAGAACGACCTTAATGGTCGGTCTTTTTGTTTTCAAGTTTACTTATTCTTTTTTAATCTTGCTTTTGCTTCCTCAACGGTTTCGCCGTCTTTTGTGAGGTAAGCATCGACAAACTTATCCTCGATTTTCGTATAACCATCGACAACACCTTGTTCGATTTTTTTATAGCCGTCTACTACACCTTTTTCAATTTTCTTGTAACCGCCGGTTACTGCTTCGGCGATTTTTTCGTTTGCCTTTGCAATTTTTGATTTCGCCATGTCTGTATATTTTCCTCCAATCAAATTAATTCCGAGAAGCAGCACAACGATCCATACTGCCGTTCCCGTAAATATGTTTAATAATAAAATTTCCGCCTCTTCCATCCCCGGAAAGGACACGAGCATTGACCTTTGCATTGTGTAGATAGAAACACACGCATCTGCTAAGGAGATGTTGCGCAGAGTTTTCAGCACAGGTGAAGCAGATCGCTTTGTTTTTACCATGCCGACAATCGCGATGGTAATTTTAACGAACGTATAGGTGGCAATGGTAATCATAACAATTTCGTGAAAGGCCGTGCCCCGATCCTTCACGGCAGATAGGATATTCACACCCACGATACAGAGCGACAACACGGTCAAGAGAATACCCGTCATACGTCGCACGAAACGCTCAACATCGCAATTGCCCTCTGCTTTACGGCTGATTCGTAATACAGAATAGCGGGTTACCGTCAATACGACGTAATACGAACCAACCGTGATAAACCACCACGAATGTGTAAGAAATCCGATCATACAGTTGCCGATCGCATAGATAACGTTAACAATAAGACTTGTGTACGGATTTCTTACAATTGTTAACACGTTCATTTAATACCTTTAATCATCGGGATGAGTGCAATCAACATGACGATGCCAAGTAAGCCAACAAGTGTACCCCAAACGATTTGTTGCCACACAAGGCACATACACATACCGACACCAAGCACCAAAGCGGCGACAACGGTATAAACGGTGCGAAACACATTTTTTGCACTCATCTTCGGTAGTTTTTTATTCTCCATCTTGCACCAAACCAGTGCGGTTACTATACCCAACACAATGCCGATCGTACCGAAAATAATCCCCTCGGTAAAAGCATCCCATTCCGGAAGAAGCGCCATGCACATTCCCAGCGCAAAAAGCACCCCACTTACCGTTCCCAGGATCAATGCAAAAAAACTACTCTCTTTCATTGACAAATCTCCTTTCATTAAACCAACACTTGTGTTTTTATTACACTTGCAGTATACTATTTTCAACAATGAGAAACAATCATCAGATTAACAACAAGTGTTGGAATAATGGAGATTTCTATGAACGTAAAGAACAACAGGCGACGCAAAGAGTCACAAGAAAAAATTGAAAAAGCGTTTGTCGAGCTACTGCAAACACGTGAGATCAAAGAGATCACCGTTTCTGATCTTATTAAACTAACGGAATTAAACCGCAGCACGTTTTATGCAAACTATATTGACATATTTGATCTTGCCGATAAAACGAGAGAAAAACTGGAAAATGAGTTTAGCAATCTGTTTGCCGATTACGATTACTTTAACGATCGCAGCGGCGCACTGAAAATGTTCACCCATATTCGAGAAAACCAGCTGTTTTACAAAACGTATTTCAAGCTTTGTTACGACGATAAGCACCTTGTATCCATATACGATGCCAAACGCGCAGAAAAGGAACAAATAGACAGTAACCTCAAGTATCATATTGAGTTTTTTAGAAACGGTTTAAATGCGATCATAAAACTTTGGCTTGCAGGCGGGTGTCAAGAATCGCCGGAAGAAATGGCAGAGGTTTTAAAGCGGGAATACAGAGGCCGATAAGAAAAAGAGCGTTGATTGCACTCGACACTTATGGTACAATAACGCGCAGGAGTGGTCGTTATGATTAAAAACTACATATTTGATTTTGGAAACGTGTTAGCACGGTTTGATCCGTACGATTTAACGGCGGCGCACGTCAAAGACGAAAACGCCCGTCAAATCATCAGTGAAATTGTCTTTGATCGCTTATACTGGGATAAACTGGACAACGGCAGCATCACTGACGAAGAAGTAAAGGCCGGTTTTTGCAGTCGCATACCGCAAGAATTACATGAAGATGCTTGTCGTGTTTACGACAAATGGGTCGTATCCATGCCGCCGGTAGATGGTATGAAAGACGTAGCGGCTGAGCTTAAAGCGCGCGGTCATCGGTTATACTTGTTATCCAATATCAGCATTGGATTTGCCAACACCTATGCTGATTGTCCGTATATACGCGATCTGTTTGATTTATTTGACGGGTTGGTATTTTCCGGTCCTATCGGTCTTGCAAAACCAAGCCGCGCAATCTACGAGCATTTGCTGAATCGTTTTCAACTCACTGCAGAGGAATGCTTGTTCATCGACGACAATGCCGGTAATATTGCCGCCGCAAAAGCGGTCGGGATTCACGGGTATTTGTTTGACGGCAACGTTAACGCGTTGAGAAAATCGCTGTTTTCGGAGGGATCGTAATGCTTTCCAATTTGCATACGCACACCACGCTTTGCGACGGCAAAAACACACCGGAAGAAATGATAACTGCCGCCATTGAAAAAGGATTTACTTCGATCGGATTTTCCGGTCACGGCTATACCGATTTTGATCTGTCGTATTGTCTGAAAGACATGACCGCCTATCTTCATACCATGCGCGAGCTTCAGGAGCGATACCGTTCCCAAATTCAAATCTACGTTGGTGTGGAGGAGGATGCGGGGTGCCTTCTCCCCAACCGCTCGGATTTCGACTATATTATCGGTTCTTCTCATTACGTTCGGATCGACAATTCCTATTATCCGCTTGACTCAGGCGCCGACCGCCTCAAGCAGTGTATTGAACTTTGTGACGGCGATCCGCTTAAACTGGCAGACTGTTATTACCGCGCTTTTTGCGACTATATTCTCACACGCAAGCCGGATGTTGTCGGGCATTTTGATTTGATTACCAAGTACGATGAGCTTGACGATCCGCATTTCGTGAACCTCCCCGCGTACCAAGCACTTGCTGAACGATATTTGAAAGAGGCACTGAAAAGTGACTGTTTGTTCGAGGTAAACACCGGCGCAATCGGACGCGGATACCGCACCTCCCCGTACCCAAGCACGGAGTTGTTACACGTACTCAAGAAAAACGGTGGAAAACTGGTACTCTCCTCCGACTGTCATGCTGCTGATAAACTGGATTGTTCCTTTGCAGAAACAAAAGCCATGCTTCGCGACATCGGTTTTGAGTACGTATACGCCTTATCAAAGGGTACGTTTATCAAAGATTATCTGTAAAACAAAAACACCGAGGATCATTCCTCGGTGTTTTTTATGTGTTTAAGTAAGGCCGTGCATCCGTCACATATCTGCTGAAATACCGCTTCAAAGCGGCCGCTGTACCAGGGATCCTCAATATCACCGGGTATATCGGTAAAATCCAACAAGCGGTATACCTTTTTGTCGGGATCTTCACCGATAATACGCATGAGCCGCGGAAGATTGTATTCTTCCATTACGACGATATAATCAAACCGATCGTAATCCTCCGCCGTGATCTGCCGCGCGCGATGGCCGCCGAACGGGATACCGTGTCGGCGCAAGGTATCTGCCGCTTTAGGATAGATCGGATTGCCGATCTCCTCGCGGGATACCGCTTTGGATTCGACGTAAAGGTCTTCCCCTTTCGCTAAATCCTTGAAAATAAATTCTGCCATAGGTGAACGACAGATGTTCCCGTGGCATAGAAACAATATCTTTTTCATGTTTATCTTCCCTTTAGAGGACGTGGAAAGCAAGGTGATCTGCCTCTGCGGAAACAGCGATACCGGCTATCGGTTGATTGTGCAGTTCCACGATCTGTGAGGCGATCTTGTCCTCGATTTCGCGGCGAACGGCGTTGCGCAGATCACGTGCACCGCGTTTACCGCCGTGCGTTTTATTCGCGAGATACGACGGCACGTCCTCCGACCACGTGAACTTGATCCCCCGTTCGTTAAGCGGGCCCACAAGTTCGTTCAGCATCAACACCGCAATTCCGGCGTAATCCGACTTGGTAAGAGGTGCAAAGTACACGATCTCATCCACACGACTGATAAATTCGGGACGCAGGAAATCCGACAACGCTTTGGTTGCTTTATCACGAGATGCCTGCGCGTCACTTTTACCGAAGCCCATCAAGTTTTCTTGAATGTGACTGCCGGCATTGGAGGTCATGACAATAACCGTGTTTTCAAAATTGACAATGCGGCCGTGGGCGTCGGTCACACGGCCTTCATCCAAAATCTGCAGCAGGATATTCAGCACGTCGGGATGGGCTTTTTCGATCTCATCAAACAAAATGACCGAGTAGGGTTTTTGGCGCACTTTTTCGGTGAGTTGCCCTGCCTCATCATAGCCAACGTAGCCGGGCGGTGAACCAATAATGCGGGACACGGCGTGCTTCTCCATAAACTCGGACATGTCGAGCCG
>JAZNRA010000163.1:0-13236 GCA_045590415.1 Acutalibacteraceae bacterium
ATCCTCGGTCAGATCCCGAACACGAGTATCGGGATTCACGCCGGAAGCAGCCAGGATATCGTTAGCGGTCTTGCGGCCGATACCGTAGATATAGGTAAGACCGATCTCAACGCGCTTATCTCTGGGCAGGTCAACACCAGCTATACGAGCCATAATAGTATTCCTTCCTTTCGGTTTTGCCGTTGTTCAACGGCTTTCAGTCGTCGGGATCAGCCCTGACGCTGCTTATGCTTGGGGTTTTCGCAAATGACCATGATGCGGCCCTTGCGTTTGATGATCTTGCACTTTTCGCAGATTTTCTTTACAGAAGGTCTCACTTTCATGAAAATGCCTCCTTTGATAGTCGGTCAGGTCATAGACCTGCGTCCTTTATTTGGTTCTCCAGGTAATGCGCCCTTTGGTCAGGTCATAGGGTGACATTTCCACCGTGACCTTATCACCGGGCAGAATGCGAATGAAATTCATCCGCAGTTTTCCGGAAATATGCGCGAGTATCTGGTGGCCGTTCGCAAGCTCCACTTGGAATGTTGCATTCGGCAACGCCTCGACCACGACACCCTCCAGTTCAATAACGTCCGCTTTGGACATGCTGGTTCCTCCCTTTCGTTACGGCATGGTCAATATAACGGGCCCGTCTTTTGTGATCGCTATGGTATGCTCAAAATGAGCGGACAGTTCGCGATCTTTTGTGACGGTCGTCCATCCGTCGGATAATACCTCGACCTCCGGACCGCCTTTATTGATCATAGGTTCAATGGCTAAGGTCATTCCCGGTAGCAAGCGTGGGCCTCGACCGGGTGTCCCAAAATTCGGAACGCTGGGGTCTTCGTGCAGATTCGTGCCTACTCCGTGGCCGACAAACTGTCGTACGACCGAGTAACCACGCATCTCGACATACCGCTGAACCGCTGCGCCGATATCGCCGATGCGGTTGCCTGCTGTTGCCGCCGCGATGCCTTCATACAAGCTTTCGCGGGTGGCGTCCATCAGGGCCTTTGCCTCCTTCGACACCTCTCCGGCGGCGAAAGTAGCGGCGTTATCGCCGTGATAACCGTTCAAAAACGCGCCCACATCAATGATGACGATATCGCCCGCTTTGATCACACGTTTGTCCGGTATGCCGTGGATAACCGTTTCGTTCACAGAAATGCAAGCGCTGGCAGGGTAATCCGCATATCCGAGAAACGAGGGTTTGGCGCCCTGGCTCTCGATATACTTACGGATCAAGCGATCGATCTCACCGGTAGTGACACCGGGCTCGACCGCCTCACCCGCCAACTGTAACGCTCTCGCCGAGACGATACACGCTTCCCGCATTAAGGAAAGCTCTCGGCTGTTCTTGATGGATATCATCGGCTCAGGCCTCAACAGCCGCGAGGGTCAGCCGCGTCGTATCTTCAACGGCCTCTTGTCCCTCTACCGTCACAAGCTTACCCGCTTTTGCGTAGTAATCTTTGAGCGGTTCGGTCTGCTCATGATATACCTCAAGGCGTTCCTTCACCGTGTCGGGATGGTCATCCTTGCGCTGAACAAGGGTGTCGCCGCACTTGTCACACACGCCCTCCACAGCCGGCTTTTTATAGTCAACGTGGTAGGTGGCGCCGCAAGCTAAGCAAACACGGCGGCCCGATACACGCCGGGCGATCGTTTCATCCGCGACCTCTAAACTGACGACGCGGTCAATGACGATACCCATGCGGTCAAGCGCCTCGGCCTGCGGGATGGTACGCGGGAAGCCGTCGAGAATAAACCCGTTTTGGCAATCCTCCTCTTTGAGGCGGTCTTGAATGATTCCAATGACCACTTCATCGGGAACGAGCTTGCCGGATTCAATAAACGATTTGGCTTTCAGCCCCATCTCCGTGCCGCTTTTCAGCGCTTCACGGATAATATTACCCGTGGAGATTGTGGGAATGTTCAGATGCTCGCTGATAATTTCAGCTTGCGTGCCTTTGCCGGCACCCGGAGCACCCAACAGGATCAGCTTCATAGAATACAACCTCTCTTTTCGTAAACAATCGTATCCGACCGTCCGGCACATCCGCCGGACGGATCGGATGGTTGTTCGTCATACGGATGGGATAGCTGTTACTCGAGGAAGCCTTTGTAATGGCGCATCATCATCTGGCTTTCGATCTGTTGCGTGGTTTCCAGTGCAACGCCCACCACGATCATGAGGGACGTGCCGCCCAGCGTCAATCCGTAGAAGCCGCTGAGTTTGCCGAAAACGCTCGGGAACAGGGCGATAAAGCCCAGGAACAACGCACCGATCAAGGTCACCTTATTCAAGACACGCTTGATATAATCCGACGTGGGCTTACCCGGACGGTAACCGGGGATCGCACCGGAGTTTTTGCGAAGGTTGTTCGCCATCTCCAGCGGATTATACTGGATCGTAACGTAGAAGAAGGCAAAACCGATGATCATAACAAAATAAACGAGGATATACACCCAGCTGTCCTGCTTGAACGCGTTCAGGAACCAGTTGTCTTTCCAACTGAAGAACTGTTGCAAGATCGAGGGCAGCGACACGATCGAAACTGCCAAGATGATCGGCATAACGCCGGACATATTGACCTTGATCGGGATGTATGTGCTTTGTCCGCCGTACATCTTACGACCGACAACGCGCTTCGCATACTGCACCGGAATACGGCGCTCTGCATCACCCATAAACACGATGAAACCGATCATCGCGAGGAAGATGATCAAAACGACCGGAACCAGAATAACGTTCCAGATCGCACCCGGGTAAGTACCGAGCTGCGCGACACCCGCTTCGTAGAACCAAGCCCACAGTGTGCCCGCTGCGGAGGGGATTCCCGAGAGAATACCGGCAAACAACAAAATGGAAATGCCGTTTCCGATACCCTTTTCGTTGATCTGTTCGCCGAGCCACATAATAAGTGCGGAGCCCGCCACGAAGCAGAGGATGATAACCACTGCCGCAAACCACTCGCCGAATCCTTTTTGTGCTTCAGCGACCAGTACCTTAGAGCCGTAGTTGTTGCGCACCATGAAATAGTACGCAATACCAAGCATCAAGCCGAGACCGACGGTCACGAACCGCGTGATCTTACCGATCACCTTGCGGCCCGCTTCCCCTTCTTTCGCCAAACGCTCCAAAGCGGGGATGGCAACGGTCAACAGCTGAATAATAATGCTGGCGTTGATGTACGGCGTAATGGACAGCGCAAAAATACTCGCATTGGAGAAGCCGCCGCCGGAAATCATGGTCAGATAACCAAACACGTTTTCCGTTGTGCTGATCGCTTCTTTCAGCGCTGCAACATCCACAAACGGAACGGTAATAACCGAACCGATGCGGAAGATCAAAACGATAAACAGTGTGAAGAGGAGCTTTTTACGCAGGTCCTCGATCTTCCATGCGTTCCGTAGTGTTTGGAACATGTCAGATCACCTCAGCCTTTCCACCCGCAGCTTCGATCTTCGCCTTAGCTGCTTCAGAATAGGCTGCTGCCTTGACGGTGAGCTTCTTGGTCAGGTTACCGTTAGCCAGCACCTTCACACCGTCATAGGTCTTTTTCACCAGGCCGGCTTCTTTCAGTGCTGCTGCATCGACAACAGCACCGTCCTCAAATGCGTTGAGGGAACCGACATTGATAGTGGCATAAGTTGTTGCAAAAATGTTGACGAAACCTCTTTTCGGTACTCGTCTTTGCAGAGGCATCTGGCCGCCTTCAAAGCCTACTTGCATACCGCGACCGGCACGCGCTTTTTGACCCTTGTGGCCTTTACCGGCAGTCTTGCCCTGGCCGGAGCCGTGACCTCTGCCGATTCTCTTAACGTCCCGAACCGAGCCGGGCGCCGGAGAAAGCTCTTGTAGCTTCATAATATTCGCACCTCCTTGATCGTATAGGTTAAGCTTCCGTTACCTCGATGAGGTGGATGATCTTCGCCACCTTACCTTGAGTAGCTGCGTTGACAGGTTGGCACACGGTGTCGCCGATCTTACGCAGACCCAGGGAATTGGCAGTGGCGATCTGATCTTTCTTTGCACCGATCAAGCTTTTGGTCAACTTGATGGTCAAGCAATCTTTTGCCTTTTTAGCCATTTCGTATGCCCTCCTGTTATCCTAAAATTTCCTTGGCAGTTTTGCCGCGGATCGCACCCGCTTCTTCAGCGGTACGCAACTGTGCCAGGCCGTTCATCGTGGCGCTGACAACGTTGCAGGGGTTATTGGAGCGGAGAGCCTTGGTGCGGATATCCTTAATACCGGCAGCCTCCACCACGGCACGTACTGCGCCGCCGGCGATAACACCGGTACCGGGAGCGGCGGGTTTCATCAGCACGCGACCGGCGCCGAATTCACCGATCACCTCATGCGGGATCGTTGTGCCTTTCAGCGAAACCTTCACGAGATTCTTCTTCGCATCCTCGATGCCCTTGCGAATAGCATCCGGAACTTCCCCGGCTTTACCGGTACCGAAGCCCACGGTGCCTTTGCCGTCACCGACAACGACCAACGCCGCAAATTTCATAACGCGGCCGCCTTTAACGGTCTTGCTGACGCGGTTGATGGCAACTACGGTTTCTTTGTACTCGTCGTGCATTTCTTCTCTTCTGGCCAAAGTACTTCCTCTCCTTTCCTTAGAATTTGAGGCCGCCCTCACGGGCGCCTTCGGCCAGTTGCGCGACACGGCCGTGATAGATGTACCCGCCTCTGTCGAAAACGACATTCTCAATGCCTTTTTCCAGAGCGCGCTTTGCGATCAGTTCGCCGACCTTGCGGGCAGCTTCCTTATTACCGCCGGCCATGCCGAAATCTTTTTCGTTGCTGGCAGCGGCGACGAGCGTGACTCCCTTAACATCATCAATGATCTGGGCATAGATGTGATTCAGAGAGCGGAACACGTTCAAGCGGGGGCACTCAGCAGTGCCGGAAATCTTACCGCGCACACGAGCGTGGCGGTGCAACCGAGCTTGGTTGCTGTCTTTTTTGCTGACCATGTGATTTCACTCCTTCTCTTACTTCTTGCCCTTGGCACCGGTCTTACCTTCCTTGCGGCGGATATGCTCGGTGGCGTATTTGATGCCCTTGCCCTTATACGGCTCCGGCGGGCGCTTCTCGCGGACTTCTGCAGCAAACTGGCCAACCAGTTGCTTGTTAGGACCGCTGATGATGATCTTGTTCGGGTTCGGCACATCAATCGTGATGCCCTCGATCTCGCTCATGATGACCTGATGGCTGTAGCCCAGGTTCATGACCAGATCTTTACCCTGCTTTGCAACACGGTAACCGACGCCGTTGACGTCCAGCTCTTTGCTGAAACCGTTGGCAACACCTTCGACCATGTTGTTGATCAGCGTACGGGTCAGACCGTGCAGAGAGCGGTTCTCTTTCTCATCGTTGGGACGAGTCACCGTGATCTCGGTGCCTTCAATACTGACCGTCATGTTCGGGTGGATCTTCTGGGTCAGGGTGCCCTTCGGGCCCTTGGCCGTCACCACGCCGTCCGCCGCGGTGACTTGCACACCGGCGGGGATGGTAATGGGTTTGCGTCCAATTCTCGACATATTCTTCTCCCCCTTACCACACAAATGCGAGGACTTCGCCGCCCACGTTTTCTTTGCGAGCTTTCTTATCGGTCATAACGCCCTTGGACGTAGACACGATGGCGGTGCCGATGCCCTTCATGACCTTCGGCATATCCTCACTGCTGGAATAGATGCGCAAGCCCGGCTTGGACACGCGGCGCAGACCCATCAGAACCGGTTTTTTGGACGGGCCCTGATATTTCAGCGTCACGCGGATAACGCCCTGCTTGCCATCTTCGATGACTTGATAGTTTTTGACATATCCCTCGTCAACAAGAATCTGGGCAATAGCCTTCTTCATGTTGGAAGCGGGAATATCCACCGTGTCATGCTTTGCGGAACTCGCGTTGCGAATTCTGGTCAGCATATCGGCAATTGTATCGGTGATTTGCATATACCGTCAACCTCCTTCTAAGCTATTGCTTACCAACTGGCCTTCTTCACGCCGGGGATTTCGCCTTTGTAAGCGAGTTCCCGGAAGCAGATACGGCAGACACCGTATTTGCGCAGATACGCGTGAGGACGACCGCAGATTTTGCAGCGATTGTACGCCTGAGTGGAAAACTTAGGCGTTCTCTGCTGTTTGATTTTCATAGAAGTCTTTGCCATTGTTTTCCCTCCTTACTTCGCAAACGGAGCGCCCATCAGAGTGAGCAGCTCGCGCGCTTCTTCATCAGATTTTGCGGTGGTAACGAAGCAGATATCCATACCGCGGACCTTGTCGATCTTATCGTACTCGATCTCGGGGAAGATGAGCTGCTCCTTGATACCCATGTTGTAGTTGCCGCGTCCGTCAAAGGAGTTGGCGTTGATGCCGCGGAAGTCACGAACACGGGGCAGAGCCACGTTGAACAGACGATCCAGGAACTCATACATACGCTCACCGCGCAGCGTCACCTTCACGCCGATGTTCATGCCTTCACGCAGTTTGAAGTTTGCAACCGACTTTTTCGCCTTGCAGACAACCGGCTTCTGACCGGTGATCGCTGCCAGATCGATGTTGATCGCATCAATGACCTTCGCGTTGTCACGCGCTTCGCCGCAACCAACGTTGATAACGATCTTGTCCAGCTTCGGGATCTGCATGACACTCTTGTAGCCGAATTTCTTCATCAGCGCGGGAGCGACATCTTTCTTGTAATACTCTTTTAATCTAGCCATTACGTATGTCCCTCCTCTTACAGTGTCTCGCCGCATTTGCTGCAAACGCGGACCGAGCGGTTCTTGCCGTTATCGTCGGCAAACTTTTTATAAGCTACACGTACTGCCTTTTTGCAAGCGGGGCAGACAACCTGCACCTTGCTGGCGTACATAGCGCCTTCGGCCTCAACAATGCCGCCTTGGTCGCCCATTTTGCGGGGCTTCACATGCTTTTTAACCATGTTCAGGCCTTCCACGATGACCTTGCCTTCTTTCGGGCTGACCTCTAAGACCTTGCCCTTCTTGCCCTTGTCATCGCCGCTGATAACGAGGACGGTATCGTCCTTTTTCACATGAAGTTTGTTACTCAATTTCGGCACCTCCCCTTACAGCACTTCGGGAGCGAGACTTAAGATTTTGAGATACTCTCTCTCTCTCAGCTCTCTCGCTACCGGCCCAAAGATACGGGTACCTCTGGGGTTCTTGTCATCACGAATGATGACGGCTGCGTTCTCGTCGAAGCGGATATACGTACCGTCCTCACGGCGAACGCCTTTCACTGTACGAACGATGACGGCTTTGACCACATCGCCCTTTTTCACAACGCCGCCGGGTGCTGCTTTTTTAACAGAAGCAACCACAACGTCGCCGATATTTGCATACCTCCGGCCGGAACCACCGAGAACGCGAATGCACATAAGCTCCTTCGCACCGGTGTTGTCGGCAACTTTGAGGTAGGTCTGCTGTTGTACCACAGTGTGTTCCTCCTTTCAGATTGACCGACTTATTTCGCCTTCTCGATGATGTGATCGAGACGCCAGTGCTTGTCTTTGGACAGCGGGCGAGTCTCCATGACCATAACGCGGTCGCCGACGCGACACTCGTTGTTCTCATCGTGGGCTTTCAGCTTCACGGTATGTTTCACGATTTTCTTGTAAAGCGGATGACGGACGTTATCCTCGACGGCGACCACGATGGTCTTATCCATTTTGTCGCTGACGACGAGTCCGGTCCGGGTTTTTCTCAGATTCCGTTCGCTCACAATGTTTCCTCCTTCCGTTACGCTTCTGCGCCGTTCTTAAGTTCGTTCTCGCGGATGATCGTTTTGACAACCGCGATCTCTTTCTTAACGGCTTTCAGACGCATCGGATTCTCCAACTGGTTGATCGCGTGCTGGAATCTCAGGTTGAACAGTTCCTCTTTGAGGTCCGCAAGCTTCTTTTCCAACTCGGTTTCATTCAGTTCTCTGATTTTCTGGATCTCAGTGGACTTCATTCCTGCTCACCATCCGTTTCTTCCTTGCAAACGAATTTGCATTTGATGGGCAGCTTGTTGGCTGCGAGTCTCATAGCTTCTCTGGCGGTCTCTTCCGGAACGCCGGCGATCTCGAACATCACGCGGCCGGGTTTGACTACGGCTACCCAGTACTCGGGAGAACCTTTACCGGAACCCATTCGGGTCTCAGCGGGTTTCTCGGTTACCGGCTTGTCAGGGAAGATCTTGATCCACACCTGACCGCCACGCTTGATGTAACGGGTCATGGCGATACGGGCGGCCTCGATCTGATTGGATTTGATCCAAGCGGGCTCTAACGCCACCAGACCGAAATCACCGTAAGTGACCTTGTTGCCGCGAAGGGCCTTACCGGTAAGGCGGCCTCTCTGCACGCGACGGAATTTAACTCTCTTCGGTAACAGCATTACTTGCGGCCTCCTTCCCGACGGGGCTTCGCAGCGCCGGCAAGAACCTCACCGCGATACAGCCACACTTTCACGCCGATACGGCCGTAGGTGGTGCTCGCCTCTGCGAAACCGTAATCGATATCCGCACGCAGGGTCTGCAGCGGAATCGTGCCCTCGTGGTATTGTTCGGTACGCGCAATTTCCGCACCGTTCAAACGACCGGAAACCTGCGTTTTAATACCTCTTGCGCCGGCCTTCATGGCACGGCCGATGCACTGCTTCATCGCACGGCGGAAAGCAATGCGCTTCTCTAACTGCTGAGCGATGTTCTCTGCAACCAGCTGAGCGTTGGTATCGGGGTTTTTGATCTCCACAATGTTCACCAACGTAGTTTTGCCGAGCATCTTCTCACAGGTCAGGCGGAGCTTCTCGATTTCAGCGCCGCCCTTACCGATCACCAGACCGGGCTTTGCACAATGAATGTTCACACGCACGCGAGTCGCATCGCGCTCGATCTCGATCTTCGAGATACCGGCAGCGTAGAGCGTCTTCTTCAGGTACTCACGCAGCTTGTAGTCGGAAACGATCGTATCACCGATCTGATTCTTCTTCACAAACCAACGGGAATCCCAGTCTTTGATGACACCGACGCGCAGGCCGTGGGGATTAACTTTCTGTCCCATAATCGTCCTCCTCCTCGCTTATTCCTTTTCCTTAAGCACGACGGTGATGTGCGACGTCCGCTTTTCGATGCGGAACGCACGACCCTGTGCTCTCGGACGGACGCGCTTAAGAATGGGGCCGGGGCATACAAAGCATTCAGATACAACCAAATTCTGGCGGTCCATGTTGTAATTGTTTTCAGCGTTGGCCAACGCGGATTTCAGAACCTTGTAAACGGGCTCGCCGGCGGCCTTGGTAATGTTTTTGGTAATCGCAAGTGCGACATCAACCGGTTTATTGCGGATGAGGTCGAGAACGATTTTCACTTTGCGAGGGGACATACGCACATAAGTAACTTGTGCCCTTGCTTCCATAGCGTTTCTCTCCTTTCAACCGCTTACTTCGTTGTTTTCGATCCGACGTGACCGCGGAACGTACGAGTGGGGGCGAACTCGCCCAGTTTGTGACCGACCATGTCCTCGGTGACATACACCGGCACATGTTTCCGACCGTCATGCACCGCGATGGTGTGACCGACGAAATCCGGGAAAATCGTGGAGGAACGGCTCCAGGTTTTCAAAATGCGCTTTTCACCGGCGGCATTCATTTCTTGAATCCTTTTCAACAGAACGGGCTGTACGAAAGGACCCTTCTTTACGCTTCTACCCATAAATGATGAATCTCCTTTCGCTTACTTGCCGTTGCGGCGCTTCACGATAAATTTATCGGAGGCCTTGTGATGCTTACGGGTCTTGTAACCCAGAGCCGGTTTACCCCAAGGAGTAACCGGGCCGGGACGACCGATGGGCGACTTACCTTCACCACCACCGTGGGGGTGATCGCAGGGGTTCATGACCGAACCGCGAACGGTCGGACGCCAGCCCATGTGACGTTTACGACCGGCCTTACCGATCTTCACGTTCTCATGCTCTAAGTTACCGACCTGGCCGATCGTTGCCATGCAGTTCAGCGGGATGTTACGCATCTCGCCGGAAGGCAAACGAACCATCGCCATGTTATTCTCTTTACCGACCAACTGAGCCATCACACCGGCGGCACGAGCGAGCTGAGCGCCCTTGCCGGGATACAGCTCCACGTTGTGGATGAAGGTACCGGTGGGAATGTTGGCCATCGGCAGTGCGTTACCGGGTTTGATATCCGCGCCGGTACCGGCAGAGATCACATCTCCGACCGACAGGCCCTGCGGAGCAACAATGTAACGCTTCTCGCCGTCCTCGTACTGAACGAGCGCGATGTTTGCGCTGCGGTTCGGATCGTATTCGAGCGTCAACACAGTGGCATTCATGTCCAGCTTGTTGCGCTTGAAATCGATGATACGGTACTTACGGCGGTTTCCGCCGCCGCGATGGCGAACGGTGATGCGACCGTAGCTGTTACGGCCGGCTTTCTTTTCCAGAGGAGCCAAAAGACTCTTTTCCGGCGCTACCTTGGACAAACCACTGTAGTCCAAAACGGACATACCGCGGCGTCCGGGAGTCGTCGGTTTATAAAACTTTGTAGGCATTCCGATTCTCTCTCCTTTTTCTTGGCTTTGCGGGACACGGCCGCTTCTCTGTGATCAGAGGGTGCCCCATACGTTGCCGCGACCTTTGTTATTCGGCGGCGCTCCTTAGAACATACCGTCGAAGAACTCGATGGTCTTGGAGTCGGGCTTCAAGGTAACGACGGCCTTCTTCCAGTCGGAAGTGTAGCCCTGGTTACGGCCCATGCGGCGCAGATGGCCTTTCATGCTGATGGTGTTGACCTTCGCGACTTTCACGCCGAAGATTTCTTCCACCGCTTTGGCGATCTCAATTTTGTTTGCGCTGTCAGCAACGCGGAAGGTGTACTTCTTTTCGGGAAGTAACGACACCGCTTTTTCGGTGATGACCGGCGCGAGAACAATATCACGTGCGTTCATTATGCGTATACCTCCTCGATCTGAGCGACGGCATCTTTCACCACGATAAAGGTATCGCAGTTGAGGACGTCGTACACGTTCAAAGTGTTGACCTGAGCGGTCTTCACACCGGGGATGTTGCGGGCAGAGAGGATCACGTTGTTGTTCATCTCAGGAAGAACCAACAGAACCTTTTTGCCGGCGTTCAGAGCACCCAGCATGGTAGCAACCGTCTTGGTTTTGATCTCGTCCATCGACAAGCTGTCGAGAACCAGCATCTCGCCGGCGAGCACCTTAGAGGAGAACGCAGACTTGAGAGCCAAACGGCGAACCTTCTTCGGCAGCACGTAGTTGTAGCTGCGGGGCTTCGGGCCGAGGGCGATACCGCCGTGCGTCCACTGAGGAGCGCGGGTGGAACCCTGCCGAGCGTGTCCGGTACCCTTCTGTCTCCACGGCTTCTTACCGCCGCCGCTGACTTCCGAACGGGTGAGGGTGGACTGAGTACCCTGACGCTGATTGGCCAGGTAGTTGACTACGGCGCTGTGCAGGACGGTCGCATTGGGGGTGATACCGAACACGGCATCGGCCAAATCCATGGTACCGGTCTGCTTACCGGTCATATCAAAAGTAGATACTGTAGCCATTGTCTATTTCCTCCTTCCCTTACGCCTTGACGGAATCGGAGATGAGGATCAGACCGCCGCGGGGGCCGGGAACGGCACCGCAGATCGCGATCAGATTGTTTTCCACATCAACCTTCACGACTTTAAGATTTTGCACGGTTACGCGCTCAGCACCCAGGTGACCGGCGCCCTTCATACCCTTGTATACACGAGAGGGAGAGGAGCAGGCACCGAGGGAACCGGCGTGACGGGCAACAGGACCCGTACCGTGGCTTTCCTTCAGGCGGCTGTGATTCCAGCGCTTAATGGCGCCGGCATAGCCCTTACCTTTGCTGACGCCCACAACGTCGACCTGATCGCCGGCGCCGAACACGTCTGCCTTAATGATGTCACCCACGTTGTAGGTGTCGCAGTTCTCAAAACGGAACTCGCGCAGCGCCTTTTTGGGCGCCACATCCGCCTTGTCAAAGTGACCCTTCATGGGCTTGTTCACTTTGTTGGCGGAAACTTCGCCGAAGCCGAGCTGAACAGCCGTGTAGCCGTCGTTCTCTTCGGTCTTCTTCTGAACAACAACGCAGGGACCGGCCTCAATGACCGTGACCGCAACGGCGTTGCCCTTTTCGTCGAAGATCTGCGTCATGCCGACCTTCTTACCGATGATGCCTTTTTGCATGTCTTATACCTCCTTGGTTATTGGTTCCCCGTCACCGCTTTATACCGTAACCGGGAACATGACCTCGCGTGTGGTGGAACAGAAGCGTTACGCCTCTTCAAACCGGAGCATCACAGTTTGATTTCGATTTCCACACCGGCGGGGAGTTCAAGCCCCATCAGAGCTTCAACTGTCTTGTTTGACGGACGAAGAATGTCGATCAAGCGCTTGTGGGTACGGGATTCGAACTGTTCGCGGGAATCCTTGTACTTGTGCACAGCACGCAGGATGGTAACGACTTCCTTCTCGGTCGGGAGCGGCACAGGACCGGAAACACGAGCGCCGGTACGGCGAGCGGTCTCTACAATCTTCTCGGCGGACTGATCCACCAGCTGATGATCATACCCCTTAATGCGAATACGGATTTTTTCTTTGACTGCCACTGAAAACGCCTCCTTAAAAGTTTAGTTGGCGGGCGACGCCAAAACTGCACACCCTGCCGGGTGTTTCTGCACCGGCATTTTAAAACCGGATGCCTGTTGGGTTTCAAGCGTCCGGGTGCAGTGTAAGCGTCTTGAAAAGACTGTGGCAAACGCAATGCGCCGCAAGCACGCCGAAGCAGAGTGCAACTCTCTGTCCGTTTGCTTTGCCTCTTACAGCTATTCCTTGTCGCCCGGTTTAAAATCGGACATACTCCGCGGAAAAACCGACTGTTGCCAGCCGCAACCTCCCGCATCATCGCATATCGTGCAGTCTGCATGACATCTGAAAAAGGGCGCAATTCGCCTACTTCCCATAGTCATGCCTAAACATTTTACCTCAACAATTCCAAAAAAGCAAGCATTTTTTAAAAATTTTTTCAAAAAAATTTGCAACAAAAAACGGCTTAAAACGGGACTTTTTTGGCGTTTTTGCCAACCCCACAAGATGTAGTTGTTCCCCCGCCTTCCGCCCCCATATCTGCGATTTTTATAATATATATAATAAGGTATATATAAGCACAAAAAACAGCCGAA
>JAZNRA010000164.1:0-4395 GCA_045590415.1 Acutalibacteraceae bacterium
TGTCTTCCTAAGACCGCTTGGCCTCCGACTTCCCCTGAAGAGCGCAAGCCCCGGCGCCTGTTCCGCAACCCCGAAGCTTCCCTGCTCATCAAGCGCTGCAACGACTTTGGCGCCGGCGGCGTGAGCGTTGCGGTGGGCGAACTGGCGGAAAGCCTTGCCATCAACCTTGATGCGGTACCGAAAAAGTACGAAGGTCTTGACGGCACGGAACTTGCCATCAGCGAATCGCAAGAACGTATGGCGGTGGTCGTGGAAGCGAAAGACGTTGACGCTTTCTTGGCACTTGCCAAGAGCGAAAACCTCAACGCTTGCCCCGTTGCCGTGGTGCAAGCTGAACCGCGCCTCGTCATGAAATGGAACGGCAACACCATCGTCGATATCAGCCGTGAGTTCTTAAACTCCAACGGTGCCGAAAAGCATATCGTCGTTACCCCTGCCGCTCCCGCCTTGCAGGATAAGCAGGTAGAGGGTGACTTCGCCACGGCATATACTACCATGGCGGCAGACCTCAACATCTGCTCCAAACGCGGTCTCTCCGAGCGGTTTGACTCCACCATCGGTGCGGGCACGGTGCTGATGCCGTTCGGCGGTAAACACCAGTTGACCCCGATCCAAGCCATGGTGCATAAGATCTCCATGGAAGAAAAGCACACCGATGACGTGTCCTTCATGTCCTGGGGCTACAACCCGTTTATCACCGAGCAAAGTCCGTACCACGGCGCGTATTTGGCGGTCGTGGAATCGGTCTGCAAACTGATCGCAACGGGTGCCTCGTTCGAAGACGTGTATCTGACCTTCCAGGAATACTTTGAGCATCCCGGAAAAGACGGCAAACGTTGGGGAAAACCGCTGGCTGCACTGCTCGGCGCCTTCGCCGCACAAAAACAACTGGGCATCGGCGCCATCGGCGGTAAGGACTCCATGAGCGGTACGTTTGAAGATCTTGACGTCCCGCCCACGCTCGTTTCCTTTGCCGTTACCACCGGCAAAACCACCGACGTTATCTCACCGGAGTTTAAATCCGCAGGCCACAAAGTGGTCATGTTGACGCCTCAGTTTGACGAAAACAAACTGCCCGTCACCGCCTCCTTGATGGAACTGTTTGCAAAAGTGACCGCACTGCAACGCGCTGGCAAGGTGTACGCGTGCTACACCCCCACAATGGGCGGTATTGCGGAAGCGATCCTCAAAATGGCGATGGGTAACGCTCTCGGCTTTGCGTATGACCAAAACTTGAGTATGACCGACATCTTCGGCTATCACTACGGCAGCTTCCTGTTGGAAGTCGATGCCGATGAAAATATCGGTCAAACCATCGGTACCATCACCGATGACGGCTGCATCACCTACGGTAACGAGCGTCTGGTGCTCTCCGAACTCGTGGACGTGTACGAAAACAAACTCGAAAGCGTGTACAGCTGTAACATCGAGCAAGGAAACGGCACCATCCCGAATTTCGAACAGAAACATGATTTCACGCAGATCGCGAGTTATTACGTTGCCAAACCGAAAGTGCTGATTCCCGCGTTCCCCGGCACCAACTGTGAATACGACTCCGCACGCGCCATGCGCGATGCGGGTGCCGATCCCGAGATCATCGTGATCAACAACCTCTCGGCTGAGGGTATTCAGCACAGCGTCGAGCACTTTGCCAACCGCTTGAAAGAAGCCCAAATGGTCTTCATCCCCGGCGGCTTCTCCGGCGGTGACGAGCCGGATGGCAGCGGTAAATTCATCACGGCGTTCTTCCGTAATGCCGCTATCAAAGAAGGCGTTACCGATCTTTTGGATAATCGCGACGGCTTAATGTGCGGTATCTGCAACGGCTTCCAGGCGCTTATCAAATTAGGCCTCGTTCCGTACGGTAAGATCATCGATACCGACGAAACCTGCCCGACCCTGACCTTTAACACCATCGCGCGTCACCAGTCGCGCGTCGTGCGCACCCGCATCTCCTCGAACAAATCCCCGTGGCTGGCTAAAATGCACGTCGGTGACATCGTCAACGTCCCGATCTCCCACGGCGAAGGTCGTTTCCTCGCCGATGAAGCCCTCATCAAGCAACTGGCAGAAAACGGTCAGATCGCGACACAGTACGTGGATCTTGACGGCAACGCCACCGCAGACATCCGCTGCAACCCGAACGATTCCATGTGCGCGATCGAGGGTATCACGTCTCCCGACGGCCGTGTCTTCGGTAAAATGGGACACAGCGAACGTATCGGCAGCGGCTTATATCAAAACGTCCCCGGCAACTACGACATCCGTATGTTTGAAGCGGCAGTAGATTACTTCCGTTCGTTTAAATGAGGTGAAAATTATGGCATACAAAACCGATATTGAGATCGCGCAAGAATGTCAAATGCGTCACATCACCGAAATCGCCAAAACCGCTCACGTGGATGAACAATACATCGAGCAGTACGGCAACTACAAAGCCAAGATCGATCTGCGTTTATTAGAAGAAACCGACCGTCCCGACGGTAAACTGGTGCTCGTCACCGCCATCACCCCGACTCCCGCGGGTGAGGGCAAGACCACTACGACCATCGGTTTGGCGGACGGCATGAAACGCATCGGCAAGGACGTCACGGTCGCACTCCGCGAGCCGTCACTCGGTCCGGTATTCGGTGTTAAAGGCGGTGCCGCAGGCGGCGGTTACGCACAGGTCGTCCCGATGGAGGACATCAATCTGCACTTCACGGGTGACTTCCACGCCATCGGCGCGGCAAATAACCTGCTCGCCGCCATGCTGGATAACCACATTCAGCAAGGCAACGCCCTCGGTATCGACGTGCGCAAGATCACCTGGAAACGGTGCGTCGATATGAACGACCGCCAACTCCGTTTCGTGGTAGACGGCATGGGCGGCAAAGCCAACGGCGTCCCGCGTGAGGACGGCTTTGATATCACGGTCGCCAGCGAGATCATGGCGGTACTGTGTCTGTCCTCATCCATCACCGACTTAAAAGAGCGTCTGTCCCGCATCATTGTGGGTTATACCTACGACGATAAGCCCGTCACCTGCGGCGAACTTAAAGCCGCCGGTGCCATGACCGCCCTGCTCAAGGATGCGCTCAAGCCGAATTTGGTGCAGACCTTGGAGGGCACCCCCGCGTTCGTGCACGGCGGTCCGTTTGCGAACATTGCCCACGGCTGCAACTCGGTCATGGCAACTCGCTTGGCGCTCAAGATGGGTGACTACACCATCACCGAAGCGGGCTTCGGTGCCGATCTCGGCGCCGAGAAATTCCTCGATATCAAATGCCGCATGGCAGGCCTCACGCCGGATGCGGTGGTGGTGGTTGCCACCGTTCGCGCGCTGAAGATGCACGGCGGTCTGGCGAAAACCGAACTCGCTACCGAGGATTTAACGGCACTGGAAAAAGGTATCCCGAACCTGCTCCGCCACGTGTCCAACATCAAGAACGTGTATAAACTGCCTTGTGTTGTCGCGGTCAACCGTTTCCCGACCGATACCGATAACGAGATCGATTTCATCATTGCCAAATGCAAGGAACTCGGTGTCAACACCGTGCTGTCCACCGTGTGGGCAGAGGGCGGCAAAGGCGGCGAGGCACTCGCCCGCGAGGTCGTTCGTCTGTGCGAGGAAGAACAAGGCGACTTCACCTTCTCGTATGAACTCGACGGCACCATTGAAGATAAGATCCGCGCCGTTGTGCAAAAGGTGTACGGCGGCAAGGACATCACCGTGATGCCCGCCGCGAAGAAACAGATCCAGCAGCTCACCGATCTCGGGTTTGCGAACTGTCCCGTGTGTATTGCCAAAACGCAGTACAGCTTCTCGGACGATCCCACCAAACTGGGCGCTCCCGAAGATTTCACCGTCACCATCAAAAACGTGAAGATCTCGGCAGGCGCCGGCTTCATCGTCGTGTTGACGGGTGATATCCTCACCATGCCGGGTCTTCCGAAAGCCCCTGCCGCCGAACGCATCGACGTTGACGAAAGCGGCAAGATCACCGGTTTATTCTAAAAAAAACATTATAAAAAACAAGCCGATTTCTTGAAGTAGTCAATACTTTGTAGACACAAAAAAGAATATTTTAAGCTGCCTGTTCAAGTCTGTATTGAACAGGCGGGTTTCTTTTTAGTTTTCGCATAGGCTTTATGTAATTAAAATAATGTACGGTTTCATCAATGACTTTTTGTAAGTCATCACACTTCCAATATTGGAAGTGTGATCGTAGAACATCTTTAAATCTTCCAAAGAATGATTCAATGACTGCATTATCTCTTGGTGTTCCTGCTCTTGACATACTTTGAATTACATTGTATGATTTAAGTAGGTTACAATAACCTGCTGATGAGTACTGAACTCCCTGGTCGCTGTGCAAAAGGATTTGGGATTCGGTGCTCGTTGCTTTTTCTAAG
>JAZNRA010000165.1:0-2314 GCA_045590415.1 Acutalibacteraceae bacterium
TGCTTTTCTTCGAAACACTTCTTCTGCTAAACATTCTACCTTTGTATAACTTCTTGACATAACACAACCCCCTGTCGTAGTTTCTAATTCTACAACAGGGGGTTCTTTTATTCAATGTCCGTTTTTCGGGATACAGTCCAGCTCGCAGGGGCGTTTTCCTTTAAATTGTTACGCGTTGCAATCTTCCACAACATAGTCAATACCGTCCAGCTGCTCCACGGCACGCAGCGTTTCCTCGGGCATGTTGTACGCTTTGACAAGCAGCAGAATACCGACACGACCGGCGGCGTTGCTTTTCGGAGCAATGATATCAACGCTGACCACCGTGCTGAATAACGAGCGAAGTTCGCGTACGATCTCGCCGGCGCGATTTGTTTCCGATACTTCGATGTATAAATTGGTGATCGTTTTTTTCTTTTCCTCAAAATGGCCGAGCACCGGAACCGCCACGACGCACAGTAACGTAGCGGCGACCGCACCGACGTAAAAGCCGTAACCGACGGCAATACCAATGGTGGCGGTTGCCCACAAGCCCGCTGCCGTGGTGAGACCGGTGATAACCGTACGGTTACGCACCAAGATCATACCGACGCCCAAAAAGCCAATGCCGGATACAACTTGCGCGGAAATGCGAAACACATCACCGCCGCTGCCGAGCACCTGCACCGCAAACAAACCGGTCAGCGATGTCATGGCCGAACCGACGCACACCAAAATGTGTGTTCTGAGACCTGCCGCCCGACCGTGCCGCCCACGCTCACTACCGATCAAGCCACCGAGCAGCGCTGCCAAAAAGACGCGGATCAACATCGTGTATAGGTTAAATTCCTGTAAAAATTCAAAAACGCCCATTCCGTTCTCTCCTTTTTCAATAAAAACAAAAAGACGAAAAAAGCAGAAGATCATCGTGCCTTTTTCGTTCCGAATTCTTTAAGTTAAGTATATCATATTCTATGAAATTGTCAAGTTGAAAATTCGTCTTGACATTTTCGCAAGAGTGGCATACAATATCGACTTGGAAAAGAGGCATGGTACTATGGATATTTTATTAAGTATAGCAATTGCATTATTTGTAGGTTTATTATTTACCCGTGTGATCAAACCGCTCGGCCTTCCTGCCGTCACCGGGTATCTTGTTGCCGGTGTGTTGGTCGGGCCGTACGGGCTTGGTATATTAGGCACGTTATTAGGGGTAGAAGGACTCGGCTTTACCTCCATGCCCTATATCGAACATTTCGGCGTTATTTCGGACGTAGCGCTGGGGTTTATCGCGTTTTCCATCGGCAATGAGTTTCGTCTGTCACAGCTGAAAAAGATCGGTAAGCAAGCAACGATTATCGGTATCGTGCAAGCGCGTGTTGCCGCCGCCTTTGTGGATGTTGCTCTGTGTGTGTTGAGCTTGATTCTCGGCGAAGAGGTCCTGCCGATGAGTGTCGCGATCACACTCGGTGCCGTCGCCACGGCAACGGCGCCCGCAGCCACCCTCATGGTCGTTCGCCAATACAAAGCCAAGGGTAAACTTACCGACATTCTTCTTCCCGTCGTCGCCTTGGATGACGCAGTCGGCTTGATCGTATTTGCCGTTTCATTCGGCATCGCCAAAGGTATGGTAAGCGGCCACGTAGATATTTACTCCATCGTCATCAATCCGCTGATCGAAATCATCGCTTCGCTTTTACTGGGTGCCGTCATGGGCTTTTTGTTCTCGGAAACCGAAAAACATTTTCATTCCCGCAGCAAACGTCTTTCCGTGTCGGTAACCTTCGTCATCCTGACCGTTGCCATTACCATGATCCATATTCCAGTAGGTCCCATCACCATTGGCACCTCTTCCCTGCTTTCCTGCATGATGCTCGGCACCGTTTTCTGCAACGTATGCGAATCCTCCGAGGAATTAATGGACCGTGTCGATCGTTGGACAACACCGCTTTTTGTCCTTTTCTTCGTTATCAGCGGTGCGGAACTTGAGTTGAGTGTATTTACGCAGCTCGCCATCGTGGGTATCGGCGTAGTCTTTATCGTGTTCCGCTCACTCGGTAAGATGATAGGCAGTGGGCTGAGCGCTAAAGCGTGCGGCTGTGATGAAAGTATTGTAAAATACCTTGGCATCACACTGCTGCCGCAAGCAGGCGTAGCGCTCGGCATGTCGGTCACCGCCATGCAGCTCGGTGAAAAAGAGGGCTCTTTGGTGCGTAACATCGTTCTGTTTGCCGTTTTGATCTATGAATTGGTCGGACCGTTGCTCACCAAAATGGCACTCACCAAAGCAGGCGAGATCATCCCTGAACATCGTCGTTCTGCCAAAAAACTCAAT
>JAZNRA010000166.1:0-14509 GCA_045590415.1 Acutalibacteraceae bacterium
CCTCTATCATCAGCCCGTCTGCTCCGGCGGCAGCCGCCGCCATTGCCATGGGCTTTACCATCCAGTTAATACCGCTCGCGTGGCTGGGATCCACCATCACCGGCAGATGCGTAAGCTCGTGCAGCATCGGCACAGCCGAGAGATCCAATGTGTTGCGGGTATAGGTTTCATAGGTGCGAATACCGCGCTCACACAGAACGATCTGTTCGTTACCGCCCGCCATGATGTACTCCGCGCTCATCAGCCACTCCTTCATGGTGTTGGCAAGGCCGCGCTTGAGCAGGATCGGTTTGCGAATGCGCCCAAGCTCCTTGAGCAGATCAAAATTCTGCATATTGCGCGCACCGACCTGAATCAGATCCACGTCCTCAAACAGCGGCAGGTGATTGGCGTTCATGATCTCGGTCACGATCGGCATACCGGTTTCGCGTTTGGCTTCCTTGAGCAATTTGAGACCGTCTGCCGCAAGGCCCTGAAAATCATACGGCGAGGTGCGCGGCTTGAACGCCCCGCCGCGCAAAAGCGTTGCGCCCGACGCCTGCACCTGCTTCGCGACCGAAACGATCTGTTCTTCCGACTCCACCGAACAGGGGCCGGCAACGATCGCAAAATGCCCGCCGCCGATCTTAACCCCCGATACGTCCACCACGGTATCCTCCGGATGGAATTTGCGATTGGCGCTTTTAAAAGGATCGGAAATACGGGTAACGCTTTCCACGATCTCCAAATTCTGCAACAGTTCAATATCTACCTGCGTGGTATCTCCTACCAAACCGAGAATGGTGGTATACACACCCTCCGACCGATGGACGCTAAGATTCTGTGTTTCCAACCAGTTGACGAGATTGTCGATCTGGGATTCGGACACGCCTTGTTTAATAACAGCGATCATGATAATTCCTCCTGAGAATCAAAAAATAAAGGGCCCGCGTTTTCACTGCGGGCCCTTGTTACAGGTTCGGTTAAAGGATGTTGACCTTTAATCAACGGCAGCAAAAAACGCTTCTACTTTTTTTCATAAAGTAAAAGTAAAAGTAATACGCGTATTCTGCTGTAAACATGTTCTGTTTCATAAAGCAACACCTTGTTTGGAGTATAGCACACGCCTTTCGCTTTTGTCAACCGCTTTTTACCAAACGGGCATAACAATTTGATGTGTGCTCGTATCGGTCACGGAATAATAGTGACGCAGGATCTGAACGTAGTTCCAGCCCGCCTCATTCGCGTAACCCACCGCCCCCATTTGACTTAAACCAACACCGTGACCCCATCCTTGTGTCGTAATGGTCACCGTCTGCGTTGCCTCATCATACGTGGCGCGGAACGCGTGGGAGCGAAGCCCCAGTATGTTACGCATGTTGTATCCGGTCAACGGTATTTGTTTTCCTTTTCCGTTTACGTAATAAAAATTGGTATGGAAGACGTAGTTCCACGCATCGCCCGTGCCCGCACTGCCGTCTCCGTCGTAGCTGAGCGCTCTGAGCGGGACCTGACCCGCTGCGGTGGTAAATTGCTCCTCCGGCATCGAATAATCCGAATACGTATCTTTCGGGAATTTCTTCTCAAACCAGCTCTTAACCTTTTGATACAGTTCGTCACGGGTCATCGTTTTTGTGGAAACAAAGTTTCGGCCGCCGTATTTTGCATTGGTGATCGCATCGTCATACTGACTGACCACGCTCTTCGCATACGCAAGCGCTCCGCTCCAAACACGGTTGCTGGACGCGCTGTAACCGCCCGTGGAGGCAGAATAGACCGTCTGCAACGTCATCGTGGGAATGCTTGTCTTAGCGGTGTCTACCAGTTTAACGCCCACCACGTCACCAACGGCATCGTAGATCATTTTATCCCACTTGTTGCTTAAATTAATTGCCGACACGCTGTACGAATACGCGCCGGAATGCGTATTGTAGTGCAACAAATAAGAATAGGATGCTACCGCCTGCGCTTTTTGTGCCTCGGTGGAATTGACCATCGTGCTGGCGCTGCCGAGCTCGGTCTTGACGATACCGGTAATCAACAGTTGCAACTGTTCTTTTGTCTTCGGCCGTAAAATGCCGTCTTCATCCGCGGCAAACGAGGAAAATGCGCCGGTGTTTTCCACGGCAACGTACGATAGAAAATCGTATTCCGAGATCGTACCCTGCACCGTCCCCTCGCCGGGGACGACCGGTGTCGGTGTCTCGTCCTCGGACGGCGGTTTTGTAACCACCTGCGTAGTTGGTATGATCGTCGTTTGCGGGGCGGTCGTCTCCCCGATCAACTCGTTCCCTTCCATGTGAGTAGTGGTCGTCGTTTTTTTGGTTGTCGAGGTTTTCTTAGTCGTTTTACTGGTCTTCTCAGCAGTAGTCGTGGTTTGCTGGGTCGTGGTCACCTCGGTCGTGGTTTGGGTAGTTTCTATCGTGGTGACAGTGGTGGGGACGAGCGTGTTCCCTCCGTTTTCCTCCACCCAACCCTTCGGCATTTTCGGTGCGCGGTTCACTCTTGCTTTGGCGAGATCGTTTTCCGCACTCTCTCCGGTTCGCACGCGCCGTGCCGCCACCACCACACGCGCGCCGTCGTAACCGTAGTCGATCGGTGTCGTGAGCAAGAGCAAACTATCGCCCTCTACAACGTCAACCGGTGTGTCAAACAGCGAGCGCACGCGCAACTGTGCCACGTGATACAAAAACTCCTCTTCATCTTCAAATACGGTGCGCGCATAATCATACTCGCCTTTATCTGTATCATCCGCCAACAGTACCGCAAAGATCTTGTACTGACCCTCCTGATAGATGGTGTTCATCTCAATCGTGGGGTGTTCTTTCAAAAAGCTAAGCTCGGTATATTCTTCGAGCTGTGAAAACATCTGGCGATTGCCGACGTTGTTTCCGTAGATCGTCAGCGTGCGTTTGATGTTCTCCTGTTCCACCTGCGTACCGGTCTGCAGATACGGCACCCCGTACGAGGACGCGTTTTTGTAGAAATCATGCTGCTCATAGTAACCGAGCGACGGCTCTACCACGACCGGATAGTTGATGCGTGTATCTCCAATACGCACCCACCCGCGCACGTCGTCGTTGTTGCGGTACAGCGTCATAAACTGTGTCAGAATACCGTTCGGATACCAACCCTCGGTCTCCACCTCGGCTTGCGTATACATTTCGTACAGCTCATCGTAATTCTTTTGGTTATAATACGGGACATACACGTAGGCGTATCCCCAAAACGCCGCCACTAAAAGCAGCATTACCAGCGCCGACATCCACCGCAACAACATCGCGTGGCCGCGACGCTTTTTTGCTTAGGCATTCTGCTCTTTTGTCAGTGCCAAAACCTCTTGCTGCATTTGCTGGAGCGACTGACCGCCTGCCATCACACCCGGTAACGCTTCCAAATAGCGCCGCGACATATCCAGCGCATACAGCGTTGCTATATTGCGAATGTACTCCCGATCTTCGTCACCGTGACCGGCAAACACCTTTTTTACCCATACTCGCTTTTCATCGGCAAGTGCCACGTATACCGTGCCGACCGCTTTCCCTTCGCTGGTGTCGGGACCGGCCACACCGGTAATGCCGATGCCGATATCGGCGGCGCCGGCACGACGCGCGCCGACCGCCATCGCTCCTGCCGTTTCGGGAGAAACCGCACCGCGCTGTTCCAAAATCGATTCCGGAACACCGAGCATTTGATGCTTGATCTCCTTGGAGTACGCGGCAATGCCGCATTCAAACACGGCAGAAACACCGGGCACTTCCGTAAGGCGTCCCGAAAGCAGTCCTGCCGTGCAGGATTCCGCCGTCGCGATCTTCATTCCCTTTTCGGTAAGCAGTGTTACCACCCGCTTGGCAAGTCCGCCGGCATCCACGCCGTATACGGCGTTGCCGAGTCGTTCGCGAATTGTCGCAATGACCGGATCGCACAACGCATTTGCCTGTTCCACCGTATCGGCTTTCGCGGTAATGCGTAACACCACCTCGCCGTCCTTGGCATAGGGTGCCACGGTCGGATTACGGGCTTCCATCAAATCCTGCAGGCGCTCATCCACCGCCGCCTCCGGAATACCGAACACACCCACCGTATGGGAGTGGATCGTACCGCCGGAGCAGCGCGTCAAATACGCGGCGACGTGTTCAAAAAACATCGGGATCATCTCTCTCGGCGGACCGGGCAACAACACTACACAGTGCTTATCTTGCTCGATAACACAACCGGGCGCCGTACCGTGATCGTTAGGAAACACGATGCACCCCTCGGGTAGCATCGCTTGCTTTTGGTTGTTTTCGGTGTATTCTTTGCCGGTATGCTCAAAATACGCGCGGATGCGCCGATCGCTTTCCTCGTGAAGCACGAGCGGAAGCCCCAAGCACTCCGCCACCGTTTCTCTGGTCAGATCATCTTCTGTCGGACCGAGTCCGCCGGTCAGAATGACCATATCACAGCGAGATAACGCCAGCTCGATCGCCTGCCGCAAACGCTCTCGGTTGTCACCAACGGTAGACTGATACAGCGTATCCACGCCGTAAACCGCCAATTCACGTGCTAAAAACTGACTGTTCGAGTTCACAATGTCCCCGAGCAGCAATTCTGTCCCTACCGAGATAATTTCCGCATTCATCGATTTCGCCACCTTTCATCAGATGTGTATCAGCCGCACTCCCAAAATCGCTTCCTCGATCAGTTCTTCCACCTTCAAAGCTTGTTCCGCCGCTTCCACTTCCTCCATTCGAGGGCGGGTGCGCGGATGTCTGGGCGTGAAAACCGTACAACAATCTTCGTAGGGTTGAATGGAAGTTTCAAACGTATCGATCCGCCGCGCGATCGCGATGATCTCTTCCTTATCCATTCCGATCACGGGGCGAAACACCGGCAGATCGGCAACCGTATCGGTACAGGCGATCGCCGGAATGGTTTGACTGGCAACTTGACCGACGCTTTCGCCGGTAATCAACGCGCCACACTCAGACTCTTTCGCGATTCGCGTCGCGATCCGCATCATAAACCGCCGCATGATCAGCGTAAACAACTCTTCGGGACACGCGCGTCCGATCTCCTCTTGAATATGGGTAAACGGCACGATATGCAACGCCATGCGTCCGGCATAGACACCGACCTTTTCGAGCAAGGAAATCACCTTCATCTCCGCTCGCTCGCTGGTATACGGAGGGGACGCAAAATGAATACCGGTCAGTTGAATACCGCGTTTTGCCATCATGTACGCCGCCACCGGCGAATCAATTCCACCGGAAATCAGAATACCGGCTTTCCCGCCGGTACCCACCGGCATACCGCCCGCACCGGGCAGCTGCGGACCGTGGATGTATGCCGCAAAATCGCGGACCTCCACCCACACCGTCATCTCGGGCTCGTGCACGTCCACCGTCAAATGCGGGTTCTTTTCCAACAAGTATCCGCCGACCGCGGCACAGATCTCGGGCGATGTCAGCGGAAACCGCTTGTCCGCACGCTTTGCTTCTACTTTAAAGGTCCGTGCCTCGGATAACGGCTGCTGTAAATAGGTTGCCGCCGCTTGTTTGATCGCATCCAGATCCTTGTCCACCACGCACGCGCGCGAAAAAGCGGAAATGCCGAACACGGTGGCTACCCGCTCACTTACCTCGTCCCAGTCCACGTCCTCATCCTGCGGTTCGATATACACGGTCGACTGGGCTTTACGCAATGTAAAATTGCCGAGCGGCTTTAAACGATAGCGCAAGTTTTTCAGTAGCGCCTCCTCAAAAGTACCGCGATTGAGTCCTTTGAGCGCCAACTCTCCGTTTTTGATAAGAATAACTTCGTTCATACTAACGTTCCTTTTTACTGATATATCTCAGGCAATTCCAGTTCCTGTGCAACGTACCACATTTTCGGCATCAGTACGTCCTCGTTGAGGACGGTTTTAGAGGTATCCACCGCAGGATCCTCTCCCTCGCGCAGCCGACGCGCCACGATGACCGTACGCCCCTCTTTCAAATACGTCTCGCGCTTGTTACTGCAGGTGGAAAGCGTCAGCAACTCGTCTTCGGCGGTTACGTCCACATCCCCAAAATCGTACAACGAGCGACTGCGCACGTCGTCAATAAACGCGGCAAATTCCTCATCGGTAAACTGCGTGCGAATGTAGTTGAACATCGGTTCCTCCTCGGCGTTCGCATTGACGATCATCACTGCAAACACCTTATAGGTGCGTTGCTCGTATAAAGTGGAAAGCGTCAGGGTCGTCAGCTGACGCGCACGGTACAACGTTCCCTTGGAAAGCAGATTAAAACGAGAAAACATCAACCCGCTCTTCAGGTTGTGCCCGTATATGATCAAATTGCGGTTCTCACCGCCCGCCGACAGATCGTTGCGGTAATCGAAATACAGCGATCCCGCCTTGTCGGTATCGTTCAAAAAATCGTGTGTCAGATAATAGTCATTGTCAATCGTCTGCATCACGGGGTTATCGATCGCCCCGCCGAACAGATCCTCCCCTCTTGTTGCAAAGGTCAACCATCCGCGAATGTCAGCATTTCGCCGATACAGCGACCGAAACGCCTCCAGCATTCCCTCGGGATACACGGTAGTATCCTCCGATTCTGCCTCCTCAGATGAATCGGCGTAATACAGGTCCCGCAGCGTATCAACGACCGCCTGCGTGTGGCGAGGTTGCAGCACCATATCGTCTATCAAATATGCCGCCGAACCGACAAACACAAACAACGCCAATAAAAACGCGATCTTGCGGAGCCATTCCCGCTTCGGATCACCGACCACCGGAATCACCGAAGACAGCGCACGAACGATGCCTCGCCCGATTTTCTTCATAGCGTCTTTCATCAGCCGTGTCTCCTTTGCAAGGTCTGTGCCGCCTCGCGCAGCGCGGCACACAGCGCACGAACATCCTCTTCCGTATTGTCACGGCAAAAGCTGATTCGCAAGGAGCTGTCAATCTCATCAGCTGACAATCCCATCGCCGACAACACGGCGCTCGGTTTTCCCTTTGCGCAAGCCGAGCCGCTGGACACAAAGATCCCCCGCTGTGCCAGAAAATGAAGCACCGTTTCACTGCGAAACCCGTTCAGCGACAAATTCACGATATACGGCACCCCACCTTGCGGCAGATGAAACCGCACGTCGGGATGCGTACCGAGTTCTTCCAATAAGCACGCCTTAAGCCGTCCATAGTGTGCCGCCTGTTCCGACAGCTTCGGCAGGGCGGTTGCCGCCGCACCAAACCCGACGATGGCGGGCACCGGCTCGGTTCCGGAACGCAAGCCGCTCTCCTGCCCGCCGCCAAAAACGCGGGGCAGTACGCGCACACCTTTTCGAATATACAGCGCACCGACACCTTTCGGCCCGTGTAACTTATGCCCGCTGACCGAAAGCAGATCCACGTCCCACTTCTCCGCACGAATCGACAGTTTTCCCGCGGCCTGCACCGCGTCCGTGTGGATCAGCGCCCTCGGGGCAACACGGCGCACCCGCCGGGCGATTGCGGGAATATCCATCTGTGCGCCGGTTTCATTGTTGACCGTCATCACGCTGACGACGGTGGTATCCGGTGTACATGCCCGCTCGATCGCTTCTGCCGAAACGGTACCGTCTGCCTCGGGCTGTACGCGGGTAACCGTCCACCCCTGCGCCTCCAACCGGTCAAAACACGCCGCAACCGACGGATGCTCAACAGCCGTGGTCACCGCCACGTGGGGCAAGCGGTTTTTTGCCTCGGCTCCGCCCAAAACAGCAAGATTGTTCGCCTCGGTACCACCGCTCGTAAAGATAAGTTGCTCGGGTTTCGCGCCGATCAGCGCCGCCACCTCACCGCGCGCGTGCGACACCTCTCGCCACGCATCGGTTCCAAGCGTATGTAAGGAGGAGGGGTTTCCGTATTGCTCTCTCATCACACGCGTCATTGCGTCGACCGCTTCTCGGCAGACCGCCGTCGTCGCGCTGTTATCCAAATAGACCACAATCCCCGCTCCTCTCCGTTAACCATATTCGGTAGTAGTATACCACACTTTTCAACTTCTGACAAGACCCTGCCCCCGCGGAAAGTGTTGGATGCGCACAACAGCCACGCGGCAGTTTTGCCGCGTGGCTGTAAGGTTACTCATATAATCGGTATAACGATGCATACGCGCCGTTTAGCTCCATGAGCTCCGCATGCGAGCCCATTTCGGTAATGCCCTCTTCGGTCATCACCGCAATCACGTCTGCGTTGCGAATGGTCGTCAATCGGTGCGCCACGATAAAGGTAGTGCGTCCCTTGGCGAGCCGTGTGAGCGACTCCTGCACCAACCGCTCGGACTCATTATCCAACGCACTGGTCGCCTCGTCCAAAATCAGCACCGGCGGATCTTTTAGGAATACCCGTGCAATTGAAATGCGCTGCTTTTGCCCACCGGATAACTTCACGCCGCGCTCACCGACGTACGTGTCATATCCCTGCGGCAACTCCTCAATAAATTCCGCCGCCCCCGCTAACCGCGCGGCTTCTTTGACCTCCTCCAACGTGGCACTCGGTCTGCCGTACAGGATATTCTCCCGCACCGTGCCGGAGAACAGATACACGTCCTGCTGCACCACACCGATAGCACGGCGTAACGATTCCAGCGTAACGTCGTGAATATCCACGCCGTCTAAGCAGATGGAGCCGCCCTGTACATCGTAAAACCGCGGGATCAACCCGCACAGCGTCGTTTTCCCGCCGCCGGACGGCCCGACAAGCGCCAGCGTTTGTCCTGCCTCCACGTGCAAGTTCAAATGATGGATCACGTCCTTGCCCGCATCGTTGTACCGAAAACTAACGTCTTTGAATTCCACGTCACCCCGCACCTGGCCAATCGGCTTGGCATCGGGACTGTCGGTGATGGTGATCGGCGCATCCATAATCTCGGTAAACCGTTCAATACCGGTCATGCCGCGATAAAATTGTTCCGAAAACTCAATGATACGGCGTATCGATGTCAGCAGCATACTCACGTACAGCAAATACGCCACCAGATCCGCCGGCGTAACGGTACCGCCGATCATAAACAGAGCCCCTGCAACCACCACCGCAATATACATTAATCCGTCAAAGAGCCGCGTGGTCGCATGAAAACCTGCCATTGCGCGGTAAATGCGCTGTTTAACAGACAAAAAGTTCTTGTTTCCTTCTTCAAACTTTTCTTCCTCAACCGCTTCATTGGCAAAGGATTTTACCACGCGTACACCAAGCAGACTGTCCTCCACCTGCGCGTTGATATCACCAATAACAACCTTAGACTCGCGAAAACCCTCTTTCATGCGATGGCGGAACGGTCCGCACACAAACAGCATAAGCGGAACGATCGCAAACACGATCAGCGTCAGCCACACGTTCACGTTGCACAGAATGACGAACGAAGCAATGATCTTGATCCCCGCAATAAAAAACTCCTCAGGACAATGGTGAGCAAATTCCGTCACCTCAAACAGATCGTTTGTGATGCGCGACATCACCGTACCCACCTTGGTTTCGTCGTAATAAGCAAAGGGGAGCTTGTGTAAATGATTAAACAAATCGCTGCGCATTTTGGTTTCGATCTTGGTACCCATAATATGTCCGATTGAGGTCATATAATAATTGGCAGCGGTATCGATCACGCGCAACACCAAATACAGCACGCCGATCACCAGCACCGTCTTAACCGTCAATGCCTCCAGGTCGTTCATGCCCATATCGGTGATGTAGCGCACCATCATCGGCAACACCAATTCACATACCGTTGTCAAGGCAGCGCAAAACAGATCCAGTGCCACCACACCGGCATATTGCTTATAATACGGCAAAAACCGCTTGATAAGCGAGAGCACCCCCGGCTTGTTTTTCTTGTCTTTCATGTTACTGTTCAACCCTTTCGGTTACCGATCGCATTTATCTTTGGCATACTTTTTGAAAAGAGCGGTGCATAGTACGCACTCCCGCGCATGGAATAGTGGTCGTCCTGCGCGACAATAATATGGTCCAACACCTCAATTTCCATCATATCGAAAGCGGCAAGAAACGACCTCGTCGCCTCCACGTCCTCCGCGGAGGGCAGGGCAAGGCCGGCGGGATGATTATGTGCCACTACGACCGCCGTCGCGCGATCCCGCAAAGCCACCTGCACCAATTCACGCACACTTGTTTCGGTTGCAGTAACGGTGCCGGTACGAACGACCGTACAATTGATCATCTGCCGTCGGTTGTTCAAAGACAGCAACAACACCGTTTCGCGTTTCTCATTAATGAGTTGTGCACGCAAGTAATCGGCGATCTCATCAAAATTCGAAAATTTCGGTCTGCCCTTCTTTTCCTTATGATATCGTGACAACAACTGCCCGCACAACGTAAGCAACGTCGCCGAATGTTCCGAAATGCCGTCTATTCGGCAGAGCTCCTCGTAATCGGCGTCCAGGACCGATGCCAGATCGCCGAAATGATCCAATAAGCGATGAGCCAAAGGATTGGTGTCGCGTTGCGGAATGGCAAAGAAAAGAAGCAGTTCCAACACTTGATGTGGCTCATACTGATCAATGCCACCGCGTATAAACTGCTGTTTCATGCGCCTGCGATGGTTTTTGTGAGGGTTTTCTTTCTTCTGCTCGGGCATTCCGCTCGCCTCCCCTTCGTATCTTTATAAGTATAACAAATTACAATGTGTTTGAAAAGAGGGGAACGCAATTTGTCGAAACAAAAAAGAGAAATGAAAAACGAGAAATAGAGGAAATCGGCGAGAAAACGAGAGAAAACGAGCGTTAGAGGGTTATAAATTAAAAAATCCGGAATTTAGGTCTTGACAGTGGATTTTAGGTGTGCTATGATGGGCAAGCTGTGAAAAAATCATGATAATTTAGCAGGAGGTATTCACGATGTCCACTTTTATGGCAAAAGCCGGTCAAGTCGACCGCAAATGGTACGTCATTGATGCCGCCGGTAAACCGTTGGGCCGCGTAGCTGTGGAAGCTGCTGTTCTCCTTCGCGGAAAACACAAACCCGAGTATACGCCCCACGTGGATTGCGGCGATCACGTTATCATCATCAACTGTGCCGAGGCCGTGCTCACCGGTAAGAAACCGGAGCAGAAGGTCTGGTACCGCCACACCGGTTGGATCGGCAACTTAAAAGCCACCAAGTACGCTACGCTGATGGCACAGCGCCCGGAGAAAGCGATGGAACTCGCCGTTAACGGCATGATCCCGAACAACTCGCTCGGCCGGCAGGCCGCCACCCGCTTGCGTGTTTACGCCGGCGCTCAGCACGAGCATGCCGCGCAGAAACCCGAAGCGTACGAATTTTAATGAAGGAGGCTGCAAGATATGGATTATAACAAAAGACCGTATTTCTACGGTACCGGTCGCCGTAAAAAATCCGTCGCCCGTGTTCGCTTGTACAACGGCACCGGCAAGGTGACCGTCAACGGTCGCGACATCGACGATTATTTTGGCTTGGAAACCTTAAAACTCATCGTTCGTCAGCCTCTGGCTCTCACGAACCTCACCGAGAAATTTGACATCGAGTGCCGCGTTGCCGGCGGCGGTGTGTCCGGTCAGGCCGGTGCCATCCGCCACGGTGTTGCCCGTGCGCTGTTGCAGTACAACAGTGACGAGCTTCGCGCTGCTCTGAAAAAAGCGGGCTTCTTGACCCGCGACCCCAGAATGAAGGAACGCAAGAAGTACGGTTTGAAAGGTGCTCGCCGCGCTCCCCAGTTCTCCAAGCGTTAATCGAGTTTTCGTTTATCGTCTTCAAACGCCCTCCGTATGGAGGGCGTTTTTGCTTCCTTAGAAAACTCTCCCCAACACTTCCCTCTTGTTCTCTTCGACAATATATAGTATACTTCTCGACAGGTGATGTGTATGAAATCTATTTTGGGAATACTGTGCATAGCGGTGTTGCTGTTAAGTGCAACCGCCTGCATATCAAACGGCGGGAAGCCGTCACCTTCTGTTGCTTCTTCCTCCTCATCACTTGCCCCTTCGGTTACATCCCTTGTGGGGGAAACAACAACCACAACGGCAACCACTACCGTTGCAACGAAAAAACTCACCACGAAAGCGCCGCAGGCCTTAACCCCGTCCGTTATCGTCCAAAATGTTCCGTTTATCGATCAAACCAAACTGTACCCCACCGGTTGTGAAAGCGTATCCGCCGTCATGGTCCTTCAATATTGGGGATATCCCCTTTCGGTCGACACCTTTATCGACGCCCATCTCCCTTGCGGTGAACTGCCTCACAAACAAGGCGGCGTGTGGGTCGGTTGTGATCCGTACAAAGCGTTTCCGGGAAATCCCCGCACCACCAAGGGGTACGGATGCTTTGCTCCCGTCATTTACACGGCGGTGCAAAACATTCTCGGCGAACAGCATCGTGTAACGAATGTTACGGGCATGTCCTTAGATTCCCTTTGCAGCACCTATATTCAAAACGGCATTCCGGTGATCGTCTGGGCATCCTCGGGGATGCAAAAAATGCACACGTTCATCACTTGGCAAACCCCCGACGGAAAAAGCATCGAATGGAAAAGCCCTGCCCACTGTTTGGTCCTCACAGGATACAGCAATACACATTACTTCTTCAACGATCCGCAAAAAGGCAGCGCTGTCGCTTACTCACGAGCCGCTTGTGAGGCCGCGTTCGGCGCGCTTGGTCAGCAAGCAGTGGTAATCGATTCCGCCCCCGCCGTCACAACCACGCAACCCTCTAACACCTCCACAGTAACCCTTCCGCCGTTGACAACGGAAACAACTGTAGCAACAACTACGACCGTAGTCCCCGTCGAAACGACAACGACCGAATCAACAACCACTACAGCATCTGTCGAAACCACAACAACGACTACCACCGCCGTTGAATCCACCACAACCACTCAACCATAACGCAATCCTCAACGGCGGAACAGACAATTCCAAATCCCGGAATGAAGGAATGCAAGAAGTACCTCTTGAAAAATGCTTGCCACGCTCCACGGTTCTCAAAGAGATAATCTGTTATTTCAAAGAGTATTCAAAAACCCCGAAACCATCACGGTTTTCGGGGTTTTCTTTATGCCTTGGTGCAAACTTGGTGCAAGTTATTTTAAAGGGCTATGACACACAAACTGTCATAGCCCTTTTTCTTTATATGCTCAATATTTTTGGATTAGTGATATTTAGCGGAGTATTTTATTTAAGGCCAAATATTCACGCAAATATATTCCACGTCGCATTTCATCGGATTCGGTGTAATCTGCATGTTTTGAAAAAATAGTGCGAATTGTTTCTATCGGCATCCATCTTGGTTCCATACCTACCGCCTGTTCCCGCTGTGTCAAATGCAATTCCGATGTGCCTATGATATTACACAAAAAATAACGGTCAATATACCGTGTATCCTCATAGTACTCATTGATTTGCAATACGCAATCGGAAGGCTCGACAACGAATCCTGTTTCTTCTTCAACTTCTCTTACACAACAACCTTTTTCATCTTCTTCATTTTCTATACCGCCTCCAGGAATCATCCATTGGTCAGTTTTTGTTTCATAATTAAGCAATATCAAGCCGTCTTTGACTACGATGCCACGGCAGGCAACTCTTACCTTATCCCAAGCACCAAAATAATTATCGCCTACGATTTCGATTGTTTCCATTTTTCACACCTCGCCAAATTCTTGCTTATCATTTTGTTTAGTATATCACAAAATTATTATTTTTCAATCTACCTCAATCTTTTGACTCTTTTTCTTTATATAAGACTCTTTATTAATCATCATGATTATATAAGGGTTGGCGCCGCGGTCGGCGATTGGCAAGGCGATGCCTCGCCGCCGACAGAGCCGGGCACCGCAAGAGTAGGGTGTAACCCGTTCCCATCCTCCCCAAAACAAGAAAAACGCACCTAACCTTTCGGTTAAGTGCTTTTTGTGTTGGCGCCTTGCATATCCGCCACAATCCCAAGCCAGCCTTGTAGGGGCGGATATCATCCGCCCGCGTAACGTAACGGAACGAGCAAGCCCCTTCCCTACAATTTCCCTCACATTTCGCGCAAATATCGTAGGGCGGGGGCTTGCTCCCGCCGTATATAATCCGTCGCGCTGCGCGCGTCACCGACCTGCCTCCCTTGCCTAAAGGGAGGGGAACCGCGCCAGCGGTGGAGGGATTTTCTCCACTTCTCCCTCTTACCTCAAAAAAAGACCTCGACGAAATTCGTCGAGGTCTTTTGCTTTCGCAGCAGGCTTACGCCACCCAAACGCCGCCGGCGTTGATCCAGTAGTCACCGATCCAACAATTAACCGCCATGGCGCCGCTATCATAGAAATAATACCACACGCCGCCGATCATCTGCCAACCGGTCTGCATAGCTCCACCCTCAGCAAGGAAATACCACGTGCCGCCAAGGTTGAGCCAGCCGGTCTGCATCGCACCGCCTTCGTTCATATAGTACCAGGTGCCGCCAATGTACTGCCAACCGGTCGTCATGGCACCGCCCTCATTCATGTAGTACCAGGTGCCGCCGATCATCTGAAGTCGGAGGCCAAGCGGTCTTAGGAAGACAACTCTGCCT
>JAZNRA010000167.1:0-6053 GCA_045590415.1 Acutalibacteraceae bacterium
TTAAGTAGAATAGACTTTCAGGTTCAAACTTAGGCTTTTTCATTTACATGATCCTTTATTTCGTTTAAACCATGTATCGATGAGTGGGCACTAATGAAGGCTTTAGATCCCTGGAATACACACGTATCTCCGCAAATGAAGCAAAACGCCTTGATTTATTCATATTTTTATGCTATAATTATAACAATATAATCAATTTTGCATTGAGAAATTAAGCAACAAGGAGGTGGAATCATGACAATCGTATACAGTATCATCTTTGGCCTGTCGCTTTTGTTGCCCGTCGGGTATTATCTGTTCGTGCGCAAAGCACAAAAGGAGCCGTGGCTCTTGGTTCTCAACCTCTCTGTTTGTGTGGTTAATCTCGGATACCTGCTTTTGTCACTCTCAAAAACTGTTGAGTTCGCACTCACCGCCAATAAGGTTGCATACTTTGGTCAGGTATTCGTGCCCCTGTGTATGTTTATGATCATTTCGGGTCTTTGCGGAGTCACCTATAAAAAATGGGTAAATTACGCGCTTATCGGCTTAGCAATGGCGATGTTTTCGCTTGTGCTGACAACAGGTCACCTTGATTGGTATTACAAGAGCGTGGAGCTGACGTATGCTGACGGCACGACCAAGCTTATCAAGGAATATGGCTTCCTTCACCCCGTTAATCTGATATACGTTCTCGGATACTTTGCGGCAATGCTTGTTGCCATCAGTATATCGCTGAAGAAAAACAGCGGAAAATCACAGAAGCTCGTAGGACTCATGCTTGCCGTAGTGTTCGGCAATATCGGTATGTGGCTCGTGGAAAAGCTTGTCACCTGGAATTTTGAGTTTCTTTCCGCATCCTACCTTATGAGTGAGTTCGTCTTCTTCTTCGTATATTGGATGCTCCAGGATTACATACACATGGGTGAGGTTCCCACTCGCATTATCGTAGAAGAAAAATCCTCGGTCATATACGTTGATTCAAAGGAACGCGCCGATAAGATCGGGCGCATACTTTCAAGCCTTCCCGAAAATACCATGCTGACCTCAAGGCAGATGGACATTCTCGAGGGAATACTTGACGGAAGAAGCAGAAAAGAAATCGCAGTCGATCTTCATTTGTCCGAAAACACGGTAAAAATGCACACGACCTCACTTTTCAAAGCTCTGAAGGTAACGAGCCGCGATGAAATATTTGCACTTCTTGACCAATAAACTTTCACTCGGCGATGGCACCTGCCATCGCCTATTTTTTTGCCTATTTTTGTAAAACACACCCTAAAAAGACCAAATACACCCCAAATACACCCTAAATACACCCCAAATACACCCCTGTCAACTATATAAAACGGGAAGGAAATATGGTATAATTATTGTGTCAAAAGGTAAAGATTCGTTTGCACGGCGACAAAGATTTGCATAGGAGGTGATGTGAATGGTGAGAAAGCGAGTCAAGCTTGGCGAGTTTGAGGTTCCCATACCCAAGGGGCACCAACGGATAACCGACAGGGACGAAACGACGGACTATCTGTTCATCAACGCGCCGAGGGATATTTACACGGTGTACTTTGACAGCGGGATGCCGTTCTACGGCGAGAACCTTCTGAAGGCCTATCCCGAAGGAAGCACGCTTGAATTGAAGCTACCCGACAGAAAGATTGTTTTCTTCTGCCCGTCACGAGGCGGTGCTCGGAAGGACGGACTATGGTACTTCAACATCGAATTCCCCACCGAGGACGACTCGGAGGTGCTGACTCTGCCCGGTCAGGTCATGGTAAACTCCGACGAGGTCTACCGAAAAACCGTGGGCGGCAAGCTCCCATTCGTAGAGATTCTTGAGCAGATCAAACTCAAATTAAGCACAGAGGATGCCGACGTGGCAGTTCCCGTGTAAACAGAAAAAGGAGAAAAACAATGAAAACTAAAAGATTTATAGCATTGATGATCAGTTTGATTATGGTGCTTTCGATGCTGCCGGTTACGGCATTGGCAGTCACCCCGACTGATAAGGTGAGCGAGGTTGAGTTGACACTTCCCGAGCCGCGCGCGGGCGAAACCGTAAACCTTAGTATTTCTTCTGTTGAAGCCAAGCACCATATGACCTATAAGGTAGTAGGGCTTCGTTGGTACAAACAGGGCGACGACAGACAGATGGGCGTTGAGAGTGGTGCAGACACATACTTCATCGGTGGTCAGTCCTATACCGTAGAGGTCGATCTCGAGGTAAAGAGCGGTAACAGCGGTTGGAATTTTGAATATACCGGCGTTGATACAAATTATAGCGGCATTCACGCTACTGTGAACGGCAAAAACGCAACGGTAAAATATCCCCCCTTGAATTCCGATAAGCACAAAACTATTACCGTAGCTTATACATTCAGTTATATTGCTGACGGTATCATAAACTATCCCAACATTTCGATCCCCACGCCGATTGCGGGCAACCTTCCTCCCGAAAAGGAAGATTTAAAGGTAGGCTATCCCCGTGCGACTTGGCTCCCCTCCACAGATTACCTTTGGTACGTTTACGAAAACAATGCTTGGAGAAAGATGGAGCAAAATGAGCATTATGCTGCAGGTGCGCGCTACAAGGTAGAGCTTGCGATCCAGACGAATAAAGGCTTCCGTTTTAATATTGAAAATGCCGACGATTACAGAAACGACGGCGGTAAGCAGATTTGGGGTTATATTAATGGTGACAAGCGTACTATGGCACTCAAGGCACTTGGCGCAGGACAGTACGACGACGAGATCGTATTCGTAACTTATGAATTTACTTCCTGTGAGGCGCAGTACGTAGACAGCGTTTCCTTCAGCGGAATCATCGCCCCCTCGGCAACACAGCATCCTCAGTACAATCCTCCTGCGATGACAGGCAGTTACACATTGTTTGACGATGAAGAATTTACCGGAGGCGCACAGTTTAACTTTGTAAACGGTATTCAGTGGACGTCTGTAAACGGACTTTTGGATGCCACCTCGGTATTTGAGATGGGTGGCGTTTATTCGATGACCTTCTTCATCAAGACATTTGACACGCACCGTTTCACCGATTGGGTAGATGGAAACGCCAACATAGGCTACGTTGATGTCATGGTTTTGCCCGACGATCCCACTATCGCAATGGTCACCGTCACCTTTGCTCCCTGCGACGGCGGTGTTCTCAGCGAGGTCAATATCAGCGGTATTAAGAATCCCGTACACGGCGAAGCTCCCGATTATGAGTTTACATATGGAGAGGGATACGATCTCGGCACTTCTGCCGATGCGATAGTTTGGTATGACCTTACCGCCAACAAAAAGCTTCTCTCTACCGATACCTTTGTTTACGGTCATAAATATGAGCTTCGCATCATTCTCCGCTCCGAAAAGCAGATCCTTGGCGCAAGCAACGGTAAGTTTGAGTTTGCTTCTCACGATGCTCTCACAGTAAAGGCAAACGGTATTGCTGCTACCAAGATTGAACGATATAACGGCAACTCCGAGGCGAACTGGTTGCTTGCATCCATTCCCTTTGAGTGTGAAAAGCACACCATCGAGCAACTTGTGATCACGGTGGATAATCCCGTTGAGGGGATGCATCCCGCAAGACAGGTTGAAAAGGGTGACGATACCTACAATATCGAGGAATTTATATTCGTCGATTGCGATACGGATATGGGCTTGAACGCTGAAGGCGTGTTTGCCGGTGGAAAGTCTTACCGATTCGTTCTTGCAGTTACTCCCAAAGAGGGATTCAAATTTGAAAACGGTATCACAGCAGCAAAGGTAAACGGTCAGGATGCAGGCGTTCTGTTTGCAAACGAGGACGGTGTTTTGATCGTTCTGAACCTTCTTTCCGAAGAATTGCCTTATTACACTATTAGCTTTCGTCCCGGAGAAGGCGTGGGTACGATGAGCTCCTTGACGGTAAAGGGAGGACTTATCACCTTGCCGGAATGTGAATTTACGCTCCCTGACGGAAAAACGTTCGCCGGCTGGTCGACCGACGGTGGAATGACTCTTCTTACAGGAGAATATGACGTGACCGAGAGCGTAGACTTTGAAGCTATTTACGTTGAGGCAGGAGTGCATAGACACGTTTATTCCGAGGGATACGATTACAGTGACGACACGTTCCATTACAAGAGCTGCATAGATATAGAAAATTGCGATGACCCCAACGGCTCAATGATTTATAGCATGCATGACTACGGCAACAACAGCAACTGTGACGATACTTGTACGGTTTGCGGTTACATAAGAACCCAAGGTCTTGGTGGCGAGGCTCTCCACTTCTACGAGCATGAATGCTCTGAGGTCTGCCCCAACTGCGGACTTGAAAGAGAAGCAGCGCCTCATACGCCCGGAGCCGAGGCAACCTGCACTGAAGCGCAGAAGTGTACCGTATGTCAAAAGGTGCTTGAAGAAGCAAAGGGACATACACCCGGAGCAGAAGCAAATTGCGGACATGACCAGACTTGTACGGTTTGCGGCACTGTTTTGGTAGAGGCAAACGGTGAACACACTCCCGGTGCAGAAGCAACTTGCACTGAACCTCAGAAATGTACCGTTTGCGGTTCGGAGCTTAAGGCAGCAAACGGACATTCTGCCGGCGTTGAGTGGATCACCGATGAAAACGGTCATCACAAGCTCTGTGCTTGCGGTGAAAAGGTAGAAGCAGGCGCACACGTTGATGAGAATGATGACAAGATCTGTGACATTTGCGGATACGAAGCAAAGGGCGGCTTTACCGATGACAGACAAGCCAAGAACAGTCTCGGTGCAGGAGCGATTATTGCAATAGTAATCGGCTCTGTGCTGGTAGTCGGAATCGGCGGCTTTGCAATCTTCTGGTTCGCTATCAAGAAAAAGAGCTTCTCTGATCTCAAAGCAGTTTTTAAAAAGAAATAACCATATCAAATAAAGGGCTTTAAGCCTTGACGCATGGGTTGGGGCTTGCCCCCAACCTATGTTGTTTTTAGGGAGAATACTATGAAAAAAAGAATATTTTCAATTTTATTGACGCTTGCCCTGCTGCTCGGCACAGCGGTGTTCACGGCAATTCCTGCATCTGCGGCAGTTCACAATTACGGTATCTACGTGGGCGGCATTCAGGTAAACGAGGATAACGCCGCCGACGTGCTGGGGGACGGTACCGTTTCTTACGATGCCGCCACCAATACCCTGACGCTAAGCGGCGCCAATATCACCGAAGTCCACACTTCGGATATATTCACTGCCGGTATTTATGCCGAGATCGCGGATCTGACCATCAAGTTGGTGGGCGAAAATCGGATCACGGTTCCCATTCATGATGATGATATGCCGGATGGCAGTGAAGTGGCTGTCGCTTCTACCAAAAATATAGAAATATCCGGTACGGGCAAGCTTTGGTCAAACACTTACGTTGTAACAAGCATGCAGGACATTGCGATAAAGAATTGTGAGATATCATCTGACTGGATCTGTGTCAGCGCAATGAGCGACGTGACTGTGGAGGACGCCACGATCAGTGGCAAGGTGGGTCTGATCAACACCATGGCCGGTGACATCACGTTGAAGAACACCAACGTTCCCGATGGCGGAAACTATGTCGGAATGTATACCGAAACCGGTGATATCACCATTGAAAACTGCAATATGACGATACATGGTGCCGCCGTGGACGAGGAAACCATCCCGATCGCCGTTGGTGAGGGTGGCGGCACCCTCACGGTAAAAAATTCGGTGCTTGACCTGAGGGGCAATATGTACGGTATTTTGGCTCCCACAAGCGCGGCCGTCTTTGAAAATGTCAGCGGCAAGATCGAGATAAGCGGCGCTGCCGCCTATGCGATGATGTTTGGCGGCACGGTTTCAATGACGGAGTGCGATCTTGAGATCTCCTGTCGTGCCACCAAAGAGGGCGCGTGCGGCATCAGCGCCATGCAGGATATCGGCATCAAGGATAGCAAGCTGAAGATCGATGTCCGCGCCGCGGACAAGGAAAGCGCTCTTTGCATCGGCGGTATCGAATCCCCTACCACCAACGTGGATATTTGGAACAGCACCCTGGAGCTGACGGCATCGGGTCCCAATGCCGCAGGTATTTA
>JAZNRA010000168.1:0-6491 GCA_045590415.1 Acutalibacteraceae bacterium
ACGCCCTGCCCGATCACTCGGGCAGGGCGTTTTTTTGCATAAAGCAAGCCGACCGCATGGGTCGGCTTGCCGCGCTTATTCGTACGTTGCCTTAAAGGCCGATCTGCTGATAACCTAAATACTTGGTGAACGCTTCGGATACCGCATTTGCCACGTTACCGCAAACGATTGCCGCGTGGTGGTGGAAGCCGGCCATGCCGATGGTATACAGCTTGTTCTGCAGGTTTTCTGTTTGCAGAATGCCGGGCACACCGAAGAATTCCTTTTCAACCGGATCGTCGGTGATACAGCCCTCATCAACAAAGAACTGCAGTTTGCCGTTTTCCGTACGCATACCCGAATACGTAACCGCACCGGTCTTCATCTTACCGACGTTCAGACCCCAGCTGCAATCCGGACCATACGATTTATCCAGCATTTTATGGCTTTCTACGTGGCCGGGACCGGTCATCAGATCCATCGGCAGCGGACCGCAATGGAACAGGATGCACTTATCCAATTCCTCGCCGTAGTTGTTGTTCAGATCCAAGCAACCGGCACCCTTGCCTGCCGCTAAAGACAGACCCTTCATGGCGATCGCGTTAGCGACGTCGGTCTCACACACGGCCGCAACACCGTTTTGGTTGAGAATACCCATCACGGAGCAGGGCGAAATGCCGAACGTGGTCTGCAATTCGCTCCAGCAACGGATTGCGATCGCATCCAAGCAGTTTTCCTCGATCAAGCGGGAAACCACGACACCGAGCTTGGCAACCGCCAGTTCGCGGCCTTCCGGAGCATTGGCAAAGCAAACAACATCTGCCAGTTTTTTCTTCCACTCCAACACAGCGCTGTCATTATCGTCCAGTTGCTGCATCGCCTGAACAAACGTGGAAAGATCGTAGGTCTCGACATCGATACCCACGTTTTCCAGAGCAAACTCATCGAAACGAACGCTCTTGAACGCAGTCGTTCTCGCACCGATACAGCCGACACGCATTTTCTTCATACCGGCAACGACACGGCAGGTTGCCGCAAAGGTCGACAGCTGTTTATGGAACTCTTCACTGGAGGGATGAACGACGAAGGGTGAATACGTGGTATACTTCTTACCCATCTGTGCCAGCACGCTGCCCAAAGCCAGTTTACCGCAGAAAGCATCACGGCGGTGAGCAAAATCCATTTTGCCGATCTCATCCGGATATGCCTGCAACAGGATCGGTACGTTCACATCCGCGATAGCGGCTTTGATGCCGTTTTCATCGCCGAAGTTCGGCAAGCAAATGACCAAGCCGTCATACTCGCCGCGATGTGCTTCCAGGAATTTGGCATACGCCATACCCTCCCCGGTGGTTTCGACGGCGTTGTATTTGGTAAGACCGTCATCGATGCACAGCGCTTCTACGCCGACCTTTTCGAAGGCGGCCAGCATCTCGCTGTATGCGGATTCAATAACCGAGCTCGGGAAAAATCCGCGATTTGCCACTAACAGAGCTAATTTCATTGTTTATCACCTTTCTTTTAACCTATTTAATAGGCATAGATTTACTGAATAAGCGGCAATTACAGCCCCTTCTTACAAGCATCGATCAGCTCACTTAAGGAACCGGTCGCCAGGCAAACGTGCTCGTCGGCTGCGCCGTAGTACACACGGATCTCGTCTTTTTCTTCGTCTGCCAACGCGCCGCACGCAAACACAACGTTGTTCACGTTACCCAGTCGCTCGTAATCCGCCTGCGGAGTCAAGATCCAACTTTCCATCTTACCGATGATCTTGCTCGGATCCTCTAAATCCAACAACATCGCGCTGAGCGAATAGCGATCGTTCGCGCAGTTGCGCCATACGCCGTGGAAGATCTCCAACCAACCGTCCTTGGTTTTGATCGGAGGCGTCGGGCCGACTTTCAATCCGAAGTAAGCACCCCAAGGCATAAGCAGCGGTTTGTGGTCGCCCCAGTGAATGAGGTCGGGAGAATACGACAACCAAATACCGCCTTGCGGGGTGTTTTTGGTTGCATACGGTCTGTCAAACCGCACGTACATACCATTGATCTTTTCGGGGAACAAACACGGTACGCGGTTTTCGGGCAAACCAACACAACCCATAAACTCGACAGATTTGAAATCCTTGGTCTTTTCAAGCAAAGCCACAGGGCCAAGCGTCGGGCGGCACTGGCCGGGACGCATAATGTAGTAGGTATCGTCGATCTTGGTCACACGCGGATCGATCACCCAACGGTCCATCTCCTGCCAGCCGGGAGCCCAATCGACGGGCTTGCACAGCGGTTCCGGATTGATTTCAAAATGAATGCCGTCTTCGCTCGTCGCAACGTGGATACCCGCCTCAGCGCCGTTGTATCTGCCGCGGTAGACGACGGCCACCAGTAAAACGACCTTGCCCTCGTGAATAACCTGAGCGCAGTTCATGACCGAGTCGGCGATACCACCGGGAAAATCTGTCGGTGAGATCAACGGGTTATGTTCACTGCGGTGTAAGATGTATTCATTGTATTTTCTGCCGTTCATCATTGATGTTCTCCTTTTATTGCAGCACGATGTCGTGCCGAATTTGACGATACGGAATACGACTTCCTAATATATCAAAGTCCCTTTTTACAAGCATCGATCAGCTCACTTAAGGAACCGGTCGCCAGGCAAACATGCTCGTCGGCTGCACCGTAGTACACACGGATCTCGTCCTTCTCTTCATCCGCCAACGCACCGCACGCAAACACAACATTGTTCACGTTACCCAGGCGTTCGCAATCTGCCTGCGGAGTCAAAATCCAGCTTTCCATCTTACCGATGATCTTGGACGGATCATCCAGATCGAGCAACATCGCGCTGAGCGAATAGCGATCGTTCGCGCAGTTGCGCCATACGCCGTGGAAGATCTCAAGCCAGCCGTCTTTTGTCTTGATGGGAGGCGTCGGGCCAACTTTCAAACCGAAGAAAGCACCCCACGGCATGAGAAGCGGTTTGAAGCTACCCCAGTGTACCAGATCGGGGGAATAAGAAATCCAAATACCGCCCTGATTCGGTCTGTCAAGCCGTGCGTATCTGCCGTTCACCTTCTCGGGGAACAAGCAAGGGACGCGGTTGGACGGCAAAGAGATGCAATCGATATATTCTACCGATTTGAAATCCTTGGTTTTTTCAAGCAAAGCCACCGGACCGGCGGGACATTGACCCGGACGGACGATGTAATAGGTATCGTCGATCTTGGTCACACGCGGATCGATCACCCAACGGTCCATTTCTTTCCAGCCGGGAGCCCAATCGACGGGCTTGCACAGCGGTTCGGGATTAATGGTAAAATGAATACCGTCCTCGCTCGTGGCAACATGGATGCCCGCTTCTGCGCCGTTGTATCTGCCGCGATAGACGACAGCTACCAGTAAGGTGATCTTGCCATCGTGGATAACCTGACCGCAGTTCATGACCGAATCGGCGAAACCGCCCGGGAAATCCGACGGTGAGAGCAACGGGTTATGTTCGCTACGATGCAGAATGAATTCGTTGAGTACTTTTTCTTTTGCCATGTGATATTCCCCTTTTTATTAAAACTTACGGTTTACCCGTATTATAGAAACATGATAAAACATGAAAGTAGCAAAAGGGCTCCGTGACCACTCCCTACTCGAATGGGCACGGAATCCCTTAAGGTTTAATTCGTGTTCCGCTTTTTACGCGCAAGGAGGAAGACGAGCGCCGCGGAAACCAGCAATACCGCAATTACAGCAATATAGAAGGATTTTTCACCTGTCTGACTGTTGTCGGCATCGTCATCCGAGACGTTACCGGAGTTGCCGTCATCATCGTCGGAACCAACTAAGATACCGGTATCCCTGTTGACAAATTTATCGGCCCATGTACGGTTATCGAATTCGGAGTCATCAGTGTAGGTCTTGAAATCCGTAACCAGAATGATTCCGTCGGAAATCGGATAGCCGTTTTCGCCATCCTTCCAGTTCCAGAAATCGCCGTACTTCTTCGCCTGATTCAACAGCTCGGTTACCTCGCCGTTTTTGAAGGCGTCAACCGATTTTTCCAACGCACCGTACAGCAAAGTCTCGTTTACCGGCACCGTATAGGAATCTTCACGATAGTAGACCGAAGACACGTTTAGTATGGTTCTTTCGGTTTTGTTTCCTACAATCGGTTTTCCGGTGGGAACAGAACCGGCAAAATGGCATCTGCGGAGTTTGAGAGTACCTGAATACGGGGGCTCATCAACAAGACCGCCGACAAAACCAGCCGCAAGGTTGGGTGTTGTTCTGTTGGTGACAACCTTCATCGTGCTGTAGCAGTTTTCGAAAAGGCCCTCATTTCTGAGTCGAATCTGACCTACCAAACCGCCGACGTAGTCGCCGCCGATGACAGTTCCTTCCGTCCAGCAGCTGTTAACAACCACTTCGGGATATACCCAGCCGATAAGACCGCCGGTGTTTGTTAGGCCGCCGCCGACACGAACGCCTTGATCTAAGAGATCTCTGACTGTACCGTCAAGGAACGCCGCAGTTTCTTTTTCTTCGGCATTGCCGAGTGCGCCGCCGGCTGTTCCCGTATACGAACCTGTTTCATAATAGGTAGTTTTGACGGCAACAGTCGCATTGGGATTCTTAACGTTGGTAACGGGGTACGCCGAGTTAACATTACCCGCAAAATAGCTGTTTGTGATGGAAACGGATTTAACACCGGTGTTAGCAATGTACGTATGATCAACATATCCCAACAAGCCGGCCGAGTTACCGTTTGAGCTTCGCACCGTCATGTTGCTATAGCAGTTGTACATCGTCACATCGACACCGCCGCCCCACACAATGCTGTAGCCGACCAAACCGCCTGTGCCGGTACCGCCGGATACCGTACCGGTCTCATTTTTGAAAATAGGTTCTTGAAGCGTTTTGAGTTAAACATAAAGAACTCTTCCTACTACACACTTTGAATACAATTACAGTATCAATTCCCACACACAGCAAGTGCGCAACATCCACAAAAATCCCCTTGACTATTCTGTCGATATTGTGCTATAATTTACGGCAGAAAGCCAGAAAATAAGGCAATTTATATTCATTTTTACTATATCATTTTATCTTTTTCTATGCAAGTATTTATGTTGTTTTGTATTTGTATTATATTGGCTAATTTTAGGAGTTGCCTATGAAAACACCTTCCAACAACCCCCATACTATACCGTTAGGGACACATCTGAAAAAAGGTGAGTTATTTTCGCTTCACTGTGAAAATTTTGAAAATGAAAACGCTTCCGCTTTCAATCGGCATGATCACCTCGAGCTGATTTTGGTTGAACAAGGTACACTCGGTTGTTTTGTGGAAGGTTCCTTTTTCACCGCCGTTTCCGATGAATTGGTGATCATCAATCCCCTCCAAACGCACCGACTTATACGCGGCGTTACCGATGAACCATTGGTTGCTTGGATCCTGACCTTCAACGAAGCACTGTTGCCTGCAGGAAACAAGATATGGACCTATACGTTTGAAGGACTGATAAAAGATTCGATGGTCATTGAACTCTTTCGTTCCGTGATACGTGAGAAAAAGCAAGCGCTGGCATGGAATAACTTGTATATTCAAAATTTGATACAGCTGATCCTGTTGCAATTGCTGCGTAAACATATGAAAACGTCCTCGGAAGAAGACAGTACCCCTCCCCTCTTACAAGCCATCACATCGTATATTCATGAAAATTACTCACAGCCGCTTACGCTGGAAACAATCGGCAATAAGGTGGGAATTTCACGCTGGTATCTGTCTAAGTTCTTTAAAAAGGAAACCGGTATTTCAATCGTTGAATATATTAACCAGTATCGCTGTTCCAATGCGCTTGCCCTTTTGCTTAAAAGCGAACATCCTATTTCCAAAATATCGGAAATGTGCGGATTCTCGTCGTTGGAATACTTTTCGAGAGTCTATACCAAGCAGTACGGTCACGCTCCCTCCTTTGAGCGTGAAATACAGCAAAGCGATGACGTTTCGCTTGGCTTATTTGCCTCCTCTCTCGCTGCTACTGCTGAACCCGCCGTTCCCTCTAAACCTAAGAAATCATCAACGAAAAAAGGTCCCAAAAAAACACCGTCAACTTAAAAGACGGTGTTTTTTAATGTTTTGTAAAGAACATTAAAGCAGCCCAAGCAAGTTTAAATCCTGCTTGGGCCGTTTATTACGTAAGACACAAATTGATAATGGCAGATCAATAAATCGGTGTTTCGCCCTCCGCACGGCTTTTTGTTACCACTACCGTTGAGTTTGTCGAATTCGACGAACTATTGCCGGCGGACGAGGAAGTTTTGGCGGACGAGGAAGTTTTGGCAGACGAAGAAGTTTTGTCAGACGAGGAAGCTTTGGTAGACGAAGAAGTTTTGTCAGACGAGCCGGAAGCTTTGACGGAACTCGACGACTTAGTGCCTTCTATTTCGATCACGACATCCTCATTATCCTCGTCGTTCTCGTAGTCACCCGGTAGATAGCCCTCATCACCGGCACCGATT
>JAZNRA010000169.1:0-4776 GCA_045590415.1 Acutalibacteraceae bacterium
ATCCGTATTCGTAAATACCGGTGACCGAACCGGTGGCATGATACGCATTTGCCGCACAGCCGCCCGAGCAGTACAACCGCGCCCAGCAATCGCGGCATTCGGGGTGAGCGTACACGTTGCAAGCGGCAAATTCCTGTTGAACGTCCGCATTGGTGACACCGTCCCACACGGTACCGAGCTTGAACCGCTCTTCGCCGACGAACTGATGGCACGGATACAGATCACCCTGCGGGGTGACCGCCATGTATTCGGTGCCGCTGCCGCAGCCCGAAATGCGTTTGTAGATGCACGGGCCGCCGGTCAGGTCAATCATATAGTGGTAGAACGTAAAGGGATCCCCTGCTTTGTCATGCTCTAACATGAGTTCTGCCAGTTTTTCATACTGCTCCAACACGACGGGCAGATCCTCCTCGGTCAGCTCCGAGGGAGCGCCTGCGGCGCACACCACCGGTTCCATGCTCAATTCACGGAAGCCGAGATCCAACATGTGTTCAATATCCTTAAGAAAATCAGGGTTATGATGGGTGAAGGTGCCGCGCATATAATAATTCTTTCCGCCGCGCGCTTCGACGAATTTTTGAAATTTCGGAACGATGGTATCGTAACTGCCGTTGCCCGCATAGTCCACACGGAAACGGTCGTGAACCGCTTTGCGGCCGTCCAAGCTCAACACCACGTTGCTGCATTCGCGGTTGGCAAAGTCGATTACGTCGTCATCCACCAACACACCGTTGGTGTCAGGGTGAATCGGAAATTTTTGTTATGTTCCTTTTCAATGCTGCGGGCATAGGCAACCAGGTCCTTCACCACTTGAAAGTTGAGAAGCGGCTCACCGCCGAAAAAGTCCACTTCCAAATTATGTCGGGTACCGGAGTTGGCAATAAGAAAATCACGCGCCTGCTTGCCGACTTCAAAGCTCATAAGCGCGCGCTCGCCATGGTAATTGCCTTGGCTGGCGAAGCAGTACGAGCAATTCAGGTTACAGCTGTGTGCAATGTGCAGGCACAACGCTTTGACCACCCCGGCGGTCTTTTCTTTTAAGTTTCCTGCCATCGGTTCAAAGTTGTCGGGTGTGAACAGTTTACCGGCCTTTTGCAGGCGTGCCACTTGATCGTAACACTCCGCCAAATCGGCCGCCGTAATGTTTTTGTATCGGCAACTGAGCGTGTCGAGGATCGCTTCACGCGAGTGTTGTTCAAACATGGCGATGACGTCATACGCAATTTCATCCACCGCGTGAACCGAACCCGAGCAAATATCCAGAACGATGTTATATCCGCCCAACTTGTACTGATGAATCATAGTAATAGTTCTCCTCTAAGAAAAACTGACGCCCATTCCGGCGGCAGTTTTGGACTGGGAACGGTATTTTCTTTCCTTGGTGCTCTCGCACTGCTGATTGGCAATGCCGCAACTGGTTTTGCAAGCCGACTGGCAGGAAGTCTGGCACTCACCGCAGCCGCCTTTTTTTGCACTTTCGCACAGATTGCGGGTTTCAATTGTTTTAATGTGTTCCATAAAAGCAACCTCCACAGATTTTCTTCTTCAAATTTTACCATATCCGCCCTGTAAAGTCAACGGTTTCTTGCAAAAAACTACCACGCACGCACGCCGTCAATATGCAAAAACCGTACGGTTTCGTATTGATAGGAGGCAAGCGGGCGATCCAGTGCATCAAACGTGTGCGCCGCCACTAAAATCGTCGGTGTGAGCGCCGTGATAAACGGCGAATGATAAAAATCACCGTTTCGACCCAGTTGGACGATATCACCCGGTTGTACCTCACTTTGCGACACCACGCGCGCGTACGGCCCGACAGAGCGGTTACCGACTAAAAAGTTATGCAAATATTCCACCCCGCTCCACGAAGCGGTACGATCACGCGATGAACGGTAATACCACCCCATGATCGGGGTATAATTCATTACACCCGCGCCTGCGTACAAGCACTGTGACGCAAAATTGGTGCAATCGCCGCCCACGTTTTCAAAATCGTAATACGCTGGATTGCGCGACAACGCCCATCTTCGGGCGTACGCGACCGCCGCTTCGCGGTCATACTCTTTCTCTCTCATACGGTTTCACCTCAACACAATGTATGCAAGAGAATGCTACAAAAAAACCGGACAGCGATGCTGTCCGGTTTACTTATTTGACAATCACGGATACCCCGTCGGGAATGGCGACGATCTGCACATCTTCTTTCTTCAAAAGTTCGCGTGCTTTCGCGAGCGCTTCATCCACGGAATGGACGGGGATCATGTGCATCGCTTCCACGATCTCGTCGGGTGCGTTGGAGAGGTAGATCACGGTGGCTTTCATCAAAATACGGAAGAAGATCTGTGACATCCATTGATCGGGGGCAGTTTCACCCCGCCCGCGATTTAAGAACATCGCCATCGTTTCGCGGACGTCGTCGGTTTCTGCCAACTGACGGTAAAAATGGTCGCCGCCCGTCCCGTCATCGGATGCCGCCAGCATGATGATCACGCCGCCCTCTTTAACGGTGGCTTCAGCGGCGGTCATTCCCTTGACCGCTTGATAGATGTTCTGATCGAGCGGATACCCGCCGTTGGTGGTGATAACGATATCCGCCGGCACGGCCTCGACACCGCACAACGACGATAAAAAGTCAGTCCCCGCCTTATGTGCCGCCTGCGGTGCACCCGCAGTAGCAAACAACACTTTCTTTTCGGCATTCAGTACAACATTGACGATAAAAGCTAACTTTGCCTGCTCGGCCGCCCACAGCATATCCGCATGGATCGGGTTGCCGTCCAGCATACCGGTTCTGGCACGTGGATGGGCGATGAACTCCGAACAATGGTTGGCAAGCACCGTAGCTCGGCTTGCCACGCCCGGCAAGACGCTTTTCCTGCCGCCCGAAAAACCGGCGAAGAAGTGCGGCTCGATAAACCCTTCCGCAACCAACAAGTCGGCACGGATGGCAATGGAATTGATCTCACAATCGCCGCCCGACGGCAATTTACCGATGTTGACAAGCTTGTCTCGCTCATCACAGTCGTGAATATAGATCTTCTCGTTTTCAACGATATCCACGCCGAATTTATTCACGAGTTCCTCTTTGGTGGTGCCGCGATGACAACCCGTGGCAATAAGGATCGTAATATCGGCATTCGGGTTGCCTTTTCGGATCTCCTCGAGCATCAAGGGCATAATCACCTTGCTCGGTACCGGTCGTGTGTGGTCGCTTGCGATGATGACAATGCTTTGTTTGTTTTTTGCCAATTCGCACAAACGCGGTGAACCGATCGGGTTTTCAAGTGCGTTTCGGACAAGGTCACTTTCCCCCGCCGCCGGGGTATAGTCCTCAATGGACGAGGTGAGCACGCCCGCGAGTTCTTCTTCCTTAAAACCGTAGCGTATTTTGTCTTTTCCGTAAGGAAACAGTATTGTTTTCATTTTGCTTCACTCCACAAGGATACTTTCGATTTATACTTTCACATCTTAATTTCAATTATACCAACTCGTGCCGACAAAAACAAGAGGTTATTCTTCTCCGCACACCCCTTGTTATTTTTCACATATTGTGATAAAATTAATTGATAACGTATCTTTTGAGGTGACTGTCGTGAACGAATTACAAAACAAGCAAGGTTTTATTTGCGATATGGACGGTGTTATCTATCACGGTAACAGAGTGATCGAGGGTGTCCGGGAGTTTATCAAGTGGTTGATTGATAACGATAAAAAATTTGTGTTTTTGACAAACAGCTCCGAAAGGACGCCTCACGAGCTCAGCATGAAGCTCGGCAGAATGGGGCTGGATGTCGGCGCTTCCCATTTTTATACCAGCGCTATGGCAACCGCCGAATTTTTACATTCACAAGCACCCGGCAGCACGGCATACGTGATCGGTGAAGCCGCTTTAACCAAGGCACTGTACGACCACGGCATTTATATGAACGATATTAATCCGGACTACGTGATCGTGGGTGAAACGAGTACGTACAGTTTTGAAAAAATTGAAAAAGCCATCAATTTGGTTTTGGGCGGTGCCAAACTCATCGGCACCAATCCGGATATTACCGGTCCCACCGAAAAGGGGATCATGCCGGCAACCGGCGCATTAATATCCCCCATCGAAATGGCGACCGGTAAAAAAGCGTATTTTGTCGGTAAGCCCAATCCCTTAATGCTGCGCCACGGACTGAACAAGCTCAACTGCCATTCGAAAGAGATTGCCTTTATCGGTGACAGAATGGATACCGATATTATTGCGGGTATTGAGTCAAACGTAGATACCGTACTGGTTCTTTCGGGTGTGACGGACAGAGAAACCATTGACCGTTACCCTTATCGGCCGAAGTATATTTTCAATAACGTCGGTGACATTGTGAATAAATAAAAAAGCGAACAGCCACCCTTTTGGATGGCTGTTAAGTATCCCTCTTTGTTTAGTGATAATCTTTGGAAGGACTCATCCGTTTGCGGTGCCCGAAAGTTGCCATGCGCCGTTCGGCGCGCATCTTTCGACCGCGGCACCCGCTTTATGCTCGCTGTATCTCGCACCGCGAGCGCTCGCATACGCGCCCCACGACACGCTCCGCGTGCCGTGGATGAAACCACTTCTTTGCCAAAACAAAAGACCACCCTGATGGGTGGCTAAGTGTTGATCTTCCCCGCTTGTGTTCATCATAACTTTGGACGGACTCATCCGTTTGCGGTGCCCGAAAGTTGCTGTGCGCCGTTCGACGCGCAACTTTCGACCGCGGCACCCGCTTTTGCCTCGCTGTATCTCGCACTGCGAGCGCT
>JAZNRA010000170.1:0-1724 GCA_045590415.1 Acutalibacteraceae bacterium
CGGCAGGTAGATAATCGGAATTTATCGCCATGGTAAAAGCCAAGTGACCTACGAATACGAACGCTGAGGACACGGCAAAAGCGGAATTTAACACCACGCCCTTGTCGTCCATCTTGTGCATCGTACCGAAGACAGTAGAGTTGCTTGCAAGATTTGCGATAAGTCCAAGCACCGACACCTCGTTGATACCAACACGCTTGCCGAGTGCGCGCAAAGGTTTGCCAAGCAAACGCGAGAGCAGGTATACAAGTGGAAATACGCCGCAAAGCGTCAAGCTGATGCGGAAGCAGATCAGCGCACCCTCCTCAATGGGAGCAAGCCCCTCGATGACGGTAATGCCGAAAATGTATTCAACCGCACCAAGCAAAAGTCCCACCGTAACGAGTGCTTTGATAAGGAACGCAAGGGCACGGAATATTTTGACGCACACGTCGGGAATGAAGAGTAGCCCCACGCAAATAAGCCCCGCGACAAGCACGAGCGGCAAAAGATCTACAAGCAGCGCAAGGAACGGAATGCGACACACAAGTCCCGCCACAAAGCAACCAATAGGAACGGCAACAACGCCGCAAAGAAGTCCGAGCAAAAGTTTATCGTGTTGCTCCTTTTTCACAATGCCAAGCGCAAACGGCACGGTGAAAGACAGGATCACACCCATCATAGCCGCCACGATCAAACCATTAAACATACCGATCTGCTCGTCTGCCGCTAACTGAATGGCAAGATCCGCACCACCCATGTCGTTGGCAAGCAGTGAAGCGGGGATGACAGAAGGATCGATGTGAAGTGTATCCTTGACAAAGGCGAGCGCAGGACGCATCACATCACCGATCACGGGTGCTAATACAAGCATACCGATCATCGACAGTGACATGCTACCATAGAGCATGAAGCCGCGTTGAAACTCCTCACCGATCTTAAATTTGTTGTTAAAAATGTAGTCCACCGCACCAATGACGGCAAACACAAAAAAGATAATATTTAGCACGTTTATACGAAACGAAGCGGAATCGCCTCGAATCCCTCCTTTGTAAGAATATAGCGCTCGGTAAAGCCATGGGCGGCAAGCAAACGCTCCGCCTCCTCGAAACCACACGCGAGATTGCGCGCATCGTGGCAGTCCGACGTGATCACCGCGCCAAACCCGCGCTCGCGGAACGCCTCAAGAAAAGTGGGAGCGGGATAGGGCGAGGTGCGATAACCGCGCGAAATTGCACCCGTGTTGACCTCAAATAGCGGAATTTTTCCCGTCATCGCGTCAATAGCGGCAAGTCCCGCCGCAATATATGCAGGATCGTTCACGTCAAAAAAGTCGGCACGTTCGCAGTTTTTGCTCACAAGATCAAAGTGACCGACAATGTCAAACTTGCCGCGCGTAGGCAAGAGAGAAAGTTCCGCCAAATAGTCAAGTGCAAAGGCAAGACCGTCACCGCCCCACACTTCATCGATGTTGCGACGCATTTCTTCCACCGAGCCATCTACTACGTATCTGCCGCCATCCTTATGCACGTAGTGCGAGGAACCAATGACGTAATCGTACCCGTCAAGGGGCGTATTCGACTCCATCTCGTGCTCAATGCCGCAAAATACGTCGATCTTCCCCGCATACTCGCGCGCAAGTGCGCGGATCTCCTTTTTGTACAAAAGGATCTTTTCCTCACTTGGTGCCATAGCGGAGCGCGACGGCCCGTGCTCGGAAAAGCCGATAGAGGAAAACCCTTGCG
>JAZNRA010000171.1:0-4556 GCA_045590415.1 Acutalibacteraceae bacterium
CCGGCAAAGTAATCGCCGAGCGCCTCAGGGCAGTGACGTCCCATAAAGATACTGCCCGCGTGACGGATCTGATCCAGATAATCAAACGGATTATCCACACACAACTCCAAATGCTCGGGCGCGATCTCGTTGGCGATCTCAATCGCTGCTTCCAACGTTTCAGCCACAATGATCTTACCGTTGTTATCAATGGAAACGCGCGCAATATCGGCGCGGGTAAGTTGCGGGATCTGGTTTTCCAGTTCCGCCTGCACCGCGACGGCAAGCGCTTCGGAATCGGTTACCAGCACGGCGCTCGCGAGCTTATCGTGTTCCGCTTGTGAGAGCAGATCGGCGGCGACAAAGCGCGGGTCGGACGCACCGTCTGCAACGATCAGGATCTCGCTCGGCCCCGCGATCATATCAATGGATACTTTGCCGAACACCTGCTTTTTCGCTTCGGCAACAAACGCGTTACCGGGGCCGACGATCTTATCCACCTTCGGCACGCTTTCGGTACCGTAGGCGAGCGCCGCGATCGCTTGTGCACCGCCGATCTTAAAGATCTTATCCACACCGGCAACCGAAGCCGCCGCCAAAATAACGGGGTTTACCTTACCGTCTGCATCGGGCGGAGTCACCATCACGACCTCACGGCAACCCGCGATCTTGGCAGGGATGGAATCCATCAACACGGTGGACGGATACGCAGCGGTGCCGCCCGGCACGTATAGGCCTGCACGATCGATCGGAATGACCTTCTGCCCGATCACCACACCGTTCTCATCGTTGATAATAAAACTGTTCCGCACCTGTTTTTCGTGGAATTTTCGAATGTTTTTTGCCGCTTTTTGCAGAATTTCCAAAAAGTTCGGTTCCACGGTCGCAACTGCTTCTTCGATCTCCTGCGGAGTTACCTGCAGGGAGGTGAGGGTGGCTTTATCGAATTTTTCAGCGTATTCGATCAGCGCTTTATCACCGTTTTGCTTGACGTTCTCAATGATGTCGGCGACAATTCCCTCCACGTTAACAGCGGGCACGGCGCGGGCAAAGATCTCTTCGTTTTTGACCTCGCCGTATTTGAGAATCTGGATCATAGTTATACCGCCTCCGTCTGTGCGGCAAGTTCCCGCACGACCGTTTCAATTTCTTCGCTTTTGAATTTATAACTTGATTTGTTGGCGATCAACCGTGCGCTGATCGGCACGATGGTCTCGATCACCGACAACTCGTTTTCCTTGAGTGTCGTACCCGTTTCCACGATATCCACGATAACGTCCGACAACCCTAAGATCGGTGCGATCTCGATCGAACCGTTGAGATGGATAATATCAATATCGCGGCCTTTGGACAGGTAATGCTGACCGGCAATATTCGTGAATTTGGTTGCCACGCGCAGCGTGCGTTGCGGATCATCACGAAATCCGTTTTGGGCAGCAACCGCCATACGGCAGTTCCCCATTTTCAGGTCCAACAGTTCGTACACGTCGGGCTCGTATTCCAACAAAATATCCTTGCCCGCCACGCCGATATCGGCGGCACCGCGCTCGACGTAAATGGCAACGTCCGACGGCTTTACCCAAAAATACCGTACACCGCACGCAGGATTCTCAAAAATCAGTTTTCGATTGTTTTCATGAATGGACGGGCACTCAAACCCGGCTTTTTCAAACATCGCCAGTACCTTTTCACCGAGTCGCCCTTTGGGCAGGGCTATGTTAAGCATTTTCAAGAATTTCCACCTCGTTACCGCAAAGCTTCATCAGCTGCTTATAGCGGATCGTTTCGGGCTTTTGACGTTGTGCTAACACGCTGATGCCGCCTTGTATCAACTCGGCAACCTTGCCGCGGAGCACGGCGAGATCAGCGGTTTCATCATACAACAGAACAGCATCCACGTCATACTCGTTTGCGGTGTTGTCCAGCCGCTCGAGCATATCCATATATACCGCAAATCCGACAGCACCCGATTGGCGCTTCATTTTTTGCATCAGCTTATCGTACTGCCCACCGGACAACACCGCCGCAGGCAAGCCGTTGATAAAGCCCTTAAAGACGATACCGTTATAATAATGAATATCATCCACAACGGAAAAATCAATGCGGAGATTTTCGCTGATCGCATCGTTTTCCAAGGCACGGATGATGCGCTCAAAATCGCCCCAGGAGGGCAGATCGGATAACAAAGCCGCCAGTAGCGGGAATACTTTGTTCGGTTTTCCGACCGTGGTCACGACTTGCTTCAAGGTATTGATTGCCGCATCGTCCACACCGACCTCACGGCAGATGCTTTGCAATTCGTGCGTATTTTTCTCGCCGATGCATTTAAACAGCGCGGCTTTCTTATCGCTCGGCACACCGATGCGATCGATCAGATCGGATAACAGCCCGATATGCGACACGTCCAAAATGCAGGCAGGTGAGATATGGCGCAGACTTTCGGCGGCGAGGGTCAGCACCTCACAGATGCAATAGTCATCGATAGCACCCAGACACTCCAAGCCAACCTGCATGATCTCCTTAAACGAGTGTGAGCCCTTGGAAACGCGGTAAACGTTTTCATTATAATACACCTTTTGCACGGTGTTCGGCTCGTCCTTGCTGTTCTTGACGATGGACAAGGTGACGTCGGGCTTGAGCGCCATCAATTTACCGTTGGTATCGGTAAACGTGATAACACTGTCCGAAATCAAGAAATCCTTGTTGCGTGCATACAGATCATATTCCTCAAACTTGCTCATGGTATATTGCGCGTAGCCGTAGGTGTTGTACAGCGTACGCAAAGAAAACATGACGTTTTCAATAAAACCCAGTTGCATTATTTTTTCTCCTCTAACCGTTCGATCGCCGTGCGATACCCACCGTTGCCGTAATTCAAGCACTTGCTGACGCGACCGATGGTGGCGGTACTGATGTTTACCTTTTCGGTGATCTTTTGATAACTGTCACCGTTGGAAAGCAAAATAGCGGTATCCAGACGTTGGGACATATCCTGCAATTCTTTGATGGTGCACAGATCCTCAAAATAGGTATAGCATTCGTCAATCGTTTTCAGATTCAGGAACGTTTGAAACAACCGATCGATGGATTCGGAACGAAAATTCATAACAAACATCCTCCCTGCAAAGTTACTTTACCATGTTAACACTTTGTCGCGCTAAAGTCAAGCCCTTTAATCATAAATTATATAGATAAAACAGTCGGCAGGTGGTCTTCCTGCCGACTGCCCCGTTATGCCAATGTTGCGGCCATGATTGCTTTGATGGTGTGCATGCGATTTTCCGCTTCGTCAAACACGATCGAGCGGTCGCTCTCAAACACTTCGTCGGTGACTTCCATGCAATCAATGCCGAATTTCTCGAATATTTCCTGACCGGTAGTGGTCTTCAGATCATGGAAAGCGGGGAGGCAATGCATAAAGCGGCACTGTGCACCGGCGACGTCCATCAGCGCGCTCGTCACGCGGTAAGGACTGAGTTCCCGAATGCGTTCTGCCCACACCTCGGTCGGCTCGCCCATGGATACCCACACGTCGGTATAGATGACGTGTGCGCCTTTGACGGCGGTGACGGGATCGGTGATGAATTCCAGCACCGCACCGGTTTCGGCAGCGATCGCTTGACAGGTGTCGATGAGGGCTTTGTCGGGGAAATACGCTTCGGGCGCGCACGCGACAAAATGCATACCCATCTTTGCGCAACCGACCATCAAGGAGTTGCCCATATTATACCGTGCATCGCCCATATACACGAGCTTTTTGCATTTGAGATCGCCGAAATGTTCACGGATCGTCAGGAAATCAGCCAAGATCTGTGTGGGGTGGAACTCGTTGGTAAGGCCGTTCCATACCGGCACGCCCGCATAGGCGCTGAGCTCCTCCACGATCTCTTGCTCAAAGCCACGGTATTCGATGCCGTCAAACATACGGCCGAGTACGCGCGCGGTATCGGGGATAGATTCCTTTTTACCCATTTGCGAGCTTTTGGGATCCAGATACACCGGATGCATTCCCAGATCTGCCGCCGCCACCTCAAAGGCACAGCGGGTACGCGTGCTGGTCTTTTCAAACAACAGCGCGATGGATTTGCCTTCGCACAACCGATGGGGAACACCGGCCTTTTTCTTGGCTTTGAGTTCTGCCGATAAAGCGAGCAACGCGCCGATCTCCTCGGGCGTGTAATCCAATAATTTCAGAAAACTACGATTCTTAAATGAAACAGACATCTTGTCATCTCCTATTCGGCACACGCCGTTTTAATGACCTCAACCGCTTTTTTCAGCACATCCATGGGGATGTTCAGCGCGGGCAACAGTCGCACCTTGTCTTTGGCGGTCAGGCAGAGTACACCGTTTGCCATACATGCGGCAACGACCTCTTTGGCGGGTTTTACGGTTTTGATACCGATCATCAGTCCCATACCGGTCACCGACGTAATACCGTCAGCGTCGGACAGCGCCGAGAAGACGTACTGACTTTTTTCGCGAACCTCGGCAAGCAGGGCATCGTCTATGCGCTTGATAACGCTTAACGCGCCCGCACAGCAAACCGGGTTAGCACCGTAGGTCGAGCCGTGGTC
>JAZNRA010000172.1:0-2015 GCA_045590415.1 Acutalibacteraceae bacterium
CGACGTTTAGTCCTTTTTGGCGGTTTTGTTTATTTTACAACAGGTGTGACGACGGGTTTACCGTCTTTATCCAGCAGTACCGTCATGCCGCCGGCGTACCCGCTTTGGCGGTAGAGATACTGAACACCGGTTTCTTTGTCGACCCAAACTTCCATCGAACCCATACCTTGCGTGTACACTTTTTCAAATCGTTTCTCTTTTGCCATTGGTCGGTTTCCTCCTTTATTGCCAATCGAACGGACTGAGTGGTTCATCGAGCGGCCAATTGGGTATGGGATCACTAATGATTCCGTCGGCACCCAATCGTTTGAGCTGATGCAGGGCTTCTTCGGCAAGCGGCTCGATCTCCTTTGAAAACCCTTTGCGTTTTGCTCTGCTCAAATCGTAAAACCAGTTGCTGTGCAACATTTCTTGATGGTAATAATGAGCTTCACAGGTTTCGTTGGCGCCGAAGCGGAGAAACCCCGCCACTTGCAAGGCAACGGCATCGGGGTGACCGTACGCCACATGCTCTTTGCAAGCGTCAAACAACGCGGTTTTGTCACCGTCTGTCAGGTATTGATGCATCTTTCGGATATCCTCTTTGGCGCTCTCCATGACGAGAGGGGTAACGGCATCCAAAGCGGCATCGACCGCTTGAGCGAGATCGTCGTTCACCAAAATGCCAAGTTTCGCTTTCCATAGATCGCGGTAGGTTTCGCGGGCTTGGTCGAGAGGATCGGGCTTTGTTTCGGTCATTAAGCAGTTCAGGGCTGTGACGTCGCCGCTTCTTCGGTATTCCACGTTTTGGAGCAAGCGTTTCGCTTTTTCGTGGTTTCCTTTGAGGAACAGCCGCGTGGCTTTATCGACTTTACGCCCGGTGGTGCGTTCTTTCCACGTTCTCATGATTCCCATACACGTTCCTCCCATTATGCGACAGGATTTTTTTAAGTATAGCATATTCTATGCATTTGTTCAACAAGTAAGTGCTGCTTTTGTGACGTTTGACTTTTCTCTTTGCGTGCGATATACTGTGATTGTGAGGTAGAGGAGGATGACGTATGGATGATCACGAACTGTTCCATCAATACTTGGACGATCACCGCTGGGGGAAGGCATACGAATGGGTAGAAACCAAAGTGCGTGTGTTTCGAAACAAGGTGAATCGCCGCCGGACCGCGTCGTATGTGTTCGCCGTTCCGATGGCGGTTATCGTAGCGTTTTTTACCTGGGTGGTGTTGTATCCGAGCGCGGATAAAAAGGAACTTGAGGCGTTCCCGCTTGTCACCATTTGCAACGATCTTTTTTTGAAATTGTGCGAAAAAGTGCCCTACGGTAAGCCGGCCGTGATCGGCGGGCTGATTGCCCTTCCGTTTGTAGCCGGTGCGGTGTTGGCGCTTGTCTCGCTCGTATTCCGACCGAAGCTATTCACTTCGAAGGATAAAAAAGTTCACGCAACGCCCGCGCTGGTAAGAGAGCGGCTGGAGCTGCTGGAAAAGCTGCACGACAAATACCAAAATGGGTATATGACGGCCTTTTTCTTATCGTTTGTGTTGATTGTCCTCTTAACAGGTATTACGATGACGATTTCGGCCGTTCCCGGGGGACTCAATCCGTTTGAATACCTCGTTGTCGGTGCGATTTGCGCTGCCGTTCAAGCGGGTGTGGTTTTCGTGTGTATGTGGGTGTTCAGTTGGTTTTGCCCTGATAAAGAGGAGTGGCATTCACTCGGAATCTATAATTGTCATAGACAGCTCGATCGCCTTCTTGAGAAGGATAAGCCGAGTTCGAAGAAAGAAATATTTGCATCCGACAGTGGGTTGAGAAACACCGAGTATTACAAAGAGAAATTCGACGAGTATTATGCGATGTATACCGGAACGGAGTACGAAACCCCCGAGCAGAAAGCGGCACGACTCGCTGACGAAGTGATATTGGATCTTTCCGGCGACGGCAAATGGGATTATTAAATTTATAATGAATAGTGAATACGACAAGAAAAAATCCGTCCTCGAAAGAGGACGGATTTTTGTTTG
>JAZNRA010000173.1:0-14543 GCA_045590415.1 Acutalibacteraceae bacterium
AAAGTAATGTCTGCCACCGAGAACATTTCTGAGGGTGCAGACGGTATTCTGCTTGAAGCAGTCCTAGAGGGCTTTGCAGAATACTACTCTGTAGAGCTTGCCGAAAAGATTAAGCGTGGTATGACCGAGAATGCTTTGAAACTCCGGAGCAATGGTGTCCGCGCTCCTATCGGTTACTACATTGATGACGAAAAGCATTTTCAAATCGACGAGAACAACGCTCCGATCATAAAAGATATTTTCACGCTCTATAACGATGGCAAGAAAGTCAGCGAGATCGTTGAGCTGATGAAAAGCCGTGGTGTTAAAAATCAAGGCAACTTTATGAACTATAATGCCATCTTCCGTATTCTAACCAACCGTAAATATATCGGCGAATACAAGTTCGGAGAAATCGTTATCGCGAATGCTTTCCCTGCTATAATTGATGAAGGTCTCTTCAATGCTGTACAAGACCGTATGAAGCGCAACAAGAAGGCTCCTGCGATGCACAGAAGTGAGGATGATTATCTGTTGACCACTCACCTCTTCTGCGGTAAATGTGGTTCTATGATGACCGGCGAAATCGGCACAAGTCATACCGAAACCAAATATCGCTATTACAAGTGCAACCAGGCAAAGAAAAAGAAGTGCGATAAGAAAACCGTCCGCAAGGAATGGCTTGAACATCTTGTCATTGATACGATTCTCGAGCTGATCACCGATGATTCTGTCATAGAAGAACTTGCAGAACGTGTGTACCGTTTTCAAGATATTGAAAGTGCCGAGTCCATCCTGCTGGAAGCGCAACTTGAGGAAGTCGAGAAGAAACTCAATAATCTTGCAGAAGCAATGGCGCAGGGCATCTTCTCTGCCACAACGAAAAAGCTACTTGACGATCTGGAAGCACAGAAAAAGAACATCGAGACAGATATTATTCAATATCAGATACGCAATCCTATCGTACCGAAAGAACAGCTTTTATTCGCACTTTATAACTACCGTAAGCTCGATATGTCGGTACAATCTGACAGACAAAAGCTGATTGATAGCTTTGTAAACTCTATATATCTGTACGATGACCACTTCATCATTACATTTAACTACAAAAACACCTCAAAAAAGGTTTCTCTTAAAGAAGTAAATAGTTCGTCTTTAACATCGTCGCCTCCACCAGGAAGACAGAAAAGCCGCTTAATAAGCGGCTTTTCTTCGTTTATTGGCACGTTTGGCAGGAATTTGGCATGATTTTGACAGAAAATTAACGGCTGTTGGAAAAACGTGTCGAAAGATAATATCTCCGTCAGAAAAAGTGCCTCGACGTCTTGCTTTTTGGCAGGAGGTGACGTATAATAGAACTTGTTATAAACTGTTAGAGGTGTGCTATGAAAAAGACAACACGAATTTTCCTGTTTTCCACAATTGCATTGGCTTTGGTCGCCGGTATTACCATCAGTGCCGTGCTCATCAACGCACAACGAGCTGTTTACGTTCCCATCTCCGAACGGTATTTGAACAAATTGGAGACGAAAGCCGAAATACGGCGTGAGGAGATTCGCAATTCACCGAATATGGAAATCCCAAAAGGGGCAAAAGTAATCTACCTCTCTCCGAACGGTAACGACGACAACGACGGTCTCTCCCCTGCTACCCCTTTCAAAACACTGGAACGCCTCTCGTGGGAAATGTTAGACGAGGGTACGTACGTCTGTTTTGAGCGTGGCGGCATGTGGCGCGGTGAGCTCTGGGCGGCTCCGGGGGTAACCTACACGGCTTACGGCGAAGGAGCAAAGCCCGAGATTCGCGGGTCGCTCTACGACGGTGCCGTAGACGGCAGTTGGGAGGAAGCCGCACCAAACATCTGGCGGTATTCCGAAAAGTTCGAGGACGACGTCGGTATGATCGTCATGAACGGCGGCAAGGAAAACGGTATTAAGATGCTGATGGATTACTCGGAAGAGCAAACCAAAGAAGTCGTCAGTAAACGAGAGTGGAACGGCTACACGAGTTTAGAGAAAAACCTTGAGTTCGTTCACGACTTCGGCGAGCGGTATACGGATAAAACCAGTCGCAAAGGCGGGTATGTATATCTGTATTGTAACAAGGGCAATCCCGCCGACGTGTGGGACAGCATTGAATTTACAACACTCGGTGCAATCATCCAGGTTGGTACCGGAGCAAACGTCACCATCGACAACTTATGTCTGAAATACAAAAACTACGGTATAACCGCAAAGACCTGCGAAAACCTACGCATTCAAAACTGCGAGATCGGTTGGATCGGCGGTTGTATTTGGAGATATTCCGAAAGCGGAGTTGCCTCCCGTTGCGGTAACGGCGTGGAGATTTACGGCGGTTGCACGAATTTTATATGCGATAACAACTGGGTGTACCAGTGTTATGACGCAGGATTGACACAACAGTATTCCTCCGGCGGCAAGGATGACGTGATCATGGACGGTATTCGTTACACCGATAACGTGATTGAAAAATGCGTGTACGGCATTGAATATTTTCTCGGTGCGCCCGAAGAAGGCGCGCCCGCAACGCGATACATGGCCGATTTTGGAATTCATGATAACTACTTTTTGGACGCGGGCGGTTTCGGCATGCAACGCCCCGATGCCTCAACGCCCGCCCATATTAAGGGCTGGGATCACCGGAACACGGTAGAAGGCGAGTTCATTATCGAGGATAACGTATTCATACGCTCGGAACGGATGATGATCCATACCGGATGCGATCTGGCCGAAGACGCCCCCCTCTACCGCGACAATGTTTTTGTTCAGTATGCGGACGGACAATGGGGACGTCACGGTGGGAAACCAACAACGTTTAATATGTATACGCTCGAAACCGTAAAGGCAGACGTATACGCCGAAAACGATTTTTACGTCATTGAATGCTAAAGGAGGACACATCATGCTTAACAAAGAAATCCCCGTCATTACCGAGGAACGATTGCACTCGTTTTATGCAAAGGCAGATGCGCTGCGCGAAGAGATCTTAAGCACTCCAAATATGGAGATTCCTGCAGACGGTACCGTTTATTATCTGTCTCCGAACGGAAACGATAACAACGACGGTCGCTCTCCCGCCACCGCTTGGAAAACGATTGATCGACTGAAAGTAGAGGAACTCCCCTACGGCAGTTACGTCTGCTTTGAACGCGGCGGAATGTGGCGCGGTAAATTCATTGCGTGCGCGGGTGTGACCTACACGGCATACGGCGAAGGTCCGAAACCCGAGCTGCGCGGTTCTCCTTACGACGGGGCCGTTGACGGCTGTTGGGATGAAGTTGCACCGAACATTTGGCGGTATTCCGAGAAATTTACCGGCGACGTCGGTATGATCGTGATGAATCACGGCGAAGAAAACGGCATCAAGATGCTGATGGACTACTCGGCGGAACAAGCCAAAGAGGTCGTCAGTAAACGCGCGTGGAACGGCTATACGAGCTTGGAAAAAAACTATGAGTTTGTTCACGATTTCGGCGAACGGTATACGGATAAGACCAATCCCAACGGTGGATATGTGTATCTTTACTGCGACAAAGGTAACCCCGCAAACGTTTGGAGCAGCATTGAGTTTATCGATTTGTTCGCAATCATCTCGATCAACAGGCACGACGACGTTACCATTGATAACCTGTGCTTGAAATACAGCAACTTCGGCGTATCGAGCGGTAAGGATAACCTGCGTATCCAAAACTGTGAGATCGGTTGGATCGGCGGATGCGTTCAGGGATATTCACAAGCCGGTGTCGCGTGGCGCTACGGAAACGGCGTCGAGATTTACGGCGGCTGTCTGAACCTTGTGTGTGACCACAACTGGGTATATCAATGCTACGACGCCGGATTAACGCAGCAGCATTCCGCTGTCGGCACGAACAAAGTCATTATGGACGGTGTGTTTTATACCCGTAACTTGGTGGAAAAATGCGTGTACAGCATCGAATACTTCCTCGGCAAGGCCTCTGAAGGTGCAACTGTGACACGGTATATGGCAAACTTCCATATTCGCGGCAATATCTTATTGGATGCGGGCGGATTCGGCATGCAGCGTCCCGGAGTGGATTCCGTCGCACACATCAAAGGTTGGGATCATTTTAACCGATTGCAGGGCGACTTCGTTATCGAAGATAATCTGTTGATTCGTTCAGAAAAAATGATGATCCATACCGGCTGCGAACTGGCACAAGACGCCCCCCGCTACCGCAACAACGTCTTTGTACAGGATGCAGGAGGACAATGGGGCCGCAACGGTGCAAACCCGACAACACTTGAGATGTATACCGATGAAATCGCGAGTGCAGAGCCATACGCGGAGAACGAATTCTACGTAATCAAATAACAGGCAGCGCCATCGTTTGCAAGACGGTGGCGCCGTTTTTTGGGAAAATTTTTATTTTCGTTTACACAACATTCATATATATGTGCTATAATAAACTTGATTTCACATTAGGAGGACCAATATATGCTGAAATTGCAAGATATCGTAAAAGAATACCGTGCCGGTGAGGAACGTGTGGAAGCGCTGAAAGGGGTGTCCACCGCGTTTCGCGAAAATGAGTTTGTGGCGATCCTCGGCCCATCGGGTTGCGGTAAAACGACCCTGCTCAACATCATCGGTGGTTTAGATCGGTACAGCAGCGGTGATCTGATCATAAACGGTGTATCGACCAAGGAGTACGCCTCCTCCGACTGGGATACGTACCGAAACCACTCAGTGGGGTTTGTGTTTCAAAGCTATAACCTGATTCCTCATCAGACGGTTTTGGCAAACGTGGAACTGTCCCTGACGTTGACCGGTGTCAGCCGCGCCGAACGGCGGGCACGTGCCAAAGAAGCGTTAGAACGCGTGGGGCTGGGCGACCAACTGAAAAAGAAACCGAATCAGATGTCAGGCGGTCAGATGCAGCGCGTGGCGATTGCCCGCGCGTTGGTCAACAATCCCGATATTCTGCTTGCGGATGAGCCGACCGGCGCCTTGGACAGTGAAACCAGCGTGCAGATCATGGAGATCCTCAAAGAAATCGCAAAAGATAAGCTCATCATCATGGTAACGCACAACCCCGAGCTCGCCGAACAATACGCCACACGTACCATCCGACTGTTGGACGGACGCCTTGTGAGCGATTCGGCGCCCTATGAGCCGGAAACGGCAGAAGCGCCGCCGAAAACGCGCAAAAAGATGCGTAAACCGTCCATGTCCTTTTTTACCGCGTTGTCCTTGTCGCTGAATAACCTGATGACCAAAAAAGGACGCACCTTCATGACCTCCTTTGCGGGCAGTATCGGCATCATCGGTATCGCGTTGATCCTGGCGTTATCCAGCGGTCTGAATCAGTATATCGCCAAAGTGGAAGAAGATACCCTCTCCAGTTACCCTGTCGCTTTGCAGGAAACCACTATGGACGTTGGTGATATGATTTCAAACATGATGGGTAACGCCGAAAGCCGTGAAGAGCACGAACTGGATCAGATCTATTCCAACAACATCATGACGGATATGATCGAAGCCACGCTTACCGGTGTCACGACCAACAATCTGGAAGCGTTCAAAGCTTATCTGGAGGAAGCCGATAATCCCATTGCGGCGCTTTCCAGTGCGATACAGTATACCTACACCACCACGATGAACGTATATAAAGCGGATATAAGCGACGGCATTTATCAGGTGAATCCGTCGCAGGTATTCAAAAAAATGGGAATGCCGATCGATCAAATGGCACCCACCGATAATTCCATGATGGCGGGCTCTCCCATGGCTGCCATGTCCAGCGGAAACGTGTGGCAGGAGCTCCTCGACAACGAGAAACTGATCAGCACGCAATACGACGTGATCGCCGGTAAAATGCCGTCGTCTTACGATGAGATCGTGCTGATGGTGGATGAAAACAACGAAGTCAGCGACTATACGCTGTATGCGCTCGGGATATTGGACGCCGCCGATCTGAAAGCCATGTTTGAAGCGGCAACCAACAACGAAGAGATCCCGACACAGGAGATCACCAGCTATCGTTACGAAGACATTTTGGCACTGCGTTTCAAGCTGCTTGTCAACACCGATTATTACGAAAAAAACAAAAAAGGAAATTGGGTCGATCGTTCCGATGACGACGTGTATCTGCGCAGTAAACTGGAAAAAGCAACCGAACTCAAAGTGGTCGGTATTCTGCGCCCCTCCGAGAATGCAACAGTTTCTCAAACGGGCGGCACGATCGGATACCGCGCCGATTTGATGCGTTACCTGGTGAATGAGGTCAACAAGAGTGAACTGGTAAAAGCACAACAAGATAACCCCGACACCGACGTTCTGACCGGTTTACCGTTTGATGACGGTGAAGAAAAAACGGTCACCATGGCGGACGTTCAAGCATATATGGCAACCCTGCCTGCCGATGAGCAAGCGGCGATGGGTGCCACCCTGCAGCAGATGCAGTCGCAAGGTATGAGTGAAGAACAGATCTGTGCCATGTTTGCGAATTCCATGAATCAATCCTCGGATGCTACTTACGACGGTAATCTGTCGGCGTTTGGTGTAGCAGACCTGAAAAAGCCCAGCGGTATCAACATTTATCCGAAAGACTTTGAAGCAAAAGACGCCATTGAAGACTATATCAAGCAGTATAACGAAGGTGTCGAAGAAGCGGACGCGATCAATTACACGGATTACATCGGCTTGATGATGTCCTCGGTAACCACCATTATCAACGCTATCACCATCATTCTTATCGCGTTTGTGGCGATCTCATTGGTGGTGTCTTCCATCATGATCGGTATCATTACCTATATTTCCGTTTTGGAGCGAACGAAGGAGATCGGTATCCTGCGCGCGATGGGCGCATCCAAAAAAGATATTTCCCGCGTTTTCAATGCCGAAACCATGATCGTCGGTTTTGCAGCAGGCGCGATCGGCATCGGCGTGACCCTGCTGTTGGTGGTCGCAGCCAACGCCATTATTTATCCGCTGACAGGTATCGCCAACGTTGCCAAACTACCGGTAAACGGTGCGATCCTGCTTGTGGTTATCAGCATTGTTTTGACACTTATCGCAGGACTTATCCCCTCTCGCGTGGCGGCGCGCAAAGATCCCGTGGTCGCCCTGAGAACCGAATAATTCACAAACAAAACGCGGCAGGGCAATCGCTCTGCCGCGTTTGGATAATAATACACCTGATTAATAGGAATTTTTTAAATTATCCTCCTGCAATATATGTGACACGGTTTTTATAAAAATATAAATTTTCTGTAAAAAGGATGAAAAGTTCGGAAAAATATGGTATGCTATTATATAAGCCGATCTCATTTATTCTTAAATCATTAAGGAGGTATCCGCATTGGCAGCACATCATCAAACAAAAGACGAGGTGTTGGACCTTTTATCTACTAAAACGGAAACAGGTCTGACCACTGCACAGGTCACCGCGCTTCAAGAAAAGCACGGATTGAATAAATTACAGGAAAAAAAGAAAAAGACGATGGCACAGCGTTTCTTTGACCAATTCAAAGACGTCATGATCATCATTCTCATTCTGGCGGCGATCATTTCAGCGGTCATCGCCGTATCCGAAGGATTAAACGGTCACGGTTGGGGTGAACTGTTTGAGCCGGGCTTGATCGTTCTTATCGTCATTTTGAACGCCGTCATGGGCGTGATGCAGGAAAGCAAAGCAGAAAAGGCGTTAGAGGCCCTCAAAGGGTTATCGGCACCGCACGCGCGCGTCATTCGCAACGGTGTGGAGTGCGTCATTGATGCCGCCGAACTGGTACCGGGTGATATCATCCGCCTGGAAGCCGGCGACTTCATCCCTGCCGATGCTCGCTTACTGCACAGCGCCGGATTAAAATCCGAAGAAGCCGCGCTGACCGGTGAGTCGGTTCCCTCTGAAAAGGATGCCGACGCGATCGTTGCTGAGGACGCACCGCTTGGTGACCGCACCAACATGGTGTTCTCGGGCTGCAGCATCACCTACGGCACCGCAACAGCAGTTGTAACCGCCACCGGTATGGATACGGAAATGGGCAAAATCGCCAATCTTCTCGACAGTGAAGAAGAGGGTCAAACCCCCTTGCAGGAAAAACTCGCACAGCTCGGTAAATACCTGGGCTTTGTGGCACTCGCGGCTTGCGCGATTGTGTTTGCCATCGGTTGGTTGAACGGACAAAACCCGTTGGATATGTTTATGGTTGCCGTCTCACTGGCAGTCTCCGCCATTCCCGAAGGCTTGCCGGCAATCGTTACCATCGTCTTGTCCATCGGTGTTCAGCGTATGGTTAAGCGCAACGCCTTGATCCGTCGTTTGCCCGCTGTGGAAACGCTGGGCAGTGCCTCGGTCATTTGCTCGGATAAAACCGGTACGCTCACCCAAAATCGTATGACCTTGGTAAAAGCGTATGTTGACGGCGCCGCCGAAACGGAGCAGATCAACAACGCCAACAGCGACGCAATCAAAAAACTGTTGACCTACGGCACCCTCTGCTGCGACGGTTCCGTCGTGTTTGATGGTGATAAAGAAACCCACCTCGGTGATCCCACCGAAACCGCCATCGTGCTTGCCGCACACAAGAACGGCTTGCCGAAAGATGAGTTGAATAGTACCTATCCCCGCTTGGCGGAGATCCCGTTTGATTCCGACCGTAAGCTCATGACCACCGTCAATCAGATGGATGGCAAAATCATCGTTATCGTCAAGGGTGCCTTTGACATGATGGCACCGCGTTGCATCGCGGGTGATTTGGAAACTGCCAAGCAGATGACCGAATCCATGAGCGCCGATGCCCTGCGCGTGCTCGCTGTGGCTTATAAAGAAATTGATGACGTTCCCGCGCAGGTTACCTCGGAAGAACTTGAAAACGGCTTAACCTTTATGGGCCTTGTCGGTATGATCGACCCGCCGCGTCCCGAAGCCAAAGAAGCGGTTGCCATCTGCCGTAAGGCAGGTATCAAGCCGGTTATGATCACCGGTGACCACGTTGTTACCGCCTCCGCGATCGCTCGCGAACTGGGCATTCTCGGCGAAGGCGACCGTGCGATTACGGGCGCCGAATTGGATGCCATGAGCGATGAAGAACTGGATGCGCAAGTGGAAAATATCGCCGTGTATGCGCGTGTTTCTCCCGAAAACAAGATTCGTATTGTTAAAGCGTGGCAACGCAAAGGTCAGGTCGTATCCATGACCGGTGACGGTGTAAACGATGCGCCCGCACTGAAAGCAGCCGATATCGGCTGCGCCATGGGTATCACCGGTACCGACGTTGCCAAAGGCGCCGCGGATATGACGCTGACCGACGATAACTTCGCCACCATCGTGGATGCCGTTCATGAAGGACGCGGCATTTACGCCAACATCAAAAAGGTCGTCGGCTATCTGCTCGGTACCAACATCGGCGAAGTCATTACAGTCTTTGTCGCTACTCTGTTGTGGGGTATCTCCCCTCTCGTATCTATGCAATTGTTATGGATCAACCTCGTCACCGACTCTCTGCCGGCAATCGCGCTTGGTATGGAACCCGTCGAAGATGGCGTTATGAACCAAAAACCGAAGCCGAAAAGCGAAGGTATCTTTGCCAACGGTTTTGGTGTTCGCATCGTGATTCAAGGTGTTCTGTTTGCCGTATTAACGCTCCTCGCGTTCTGGATCGGCTGCGGTTGTGCGTCGATTGAAACCATTAAGCATCTTGCCGAAACCGATTACACGGCTCTGCATCGCGGCGAAACGATGGCGTTTATCGTATTAGCCCTCTGCCAGATCGTGCAAGCGTTCAATATGCGTTCCGACAGATCGTTGTTCAAAGTCGGTTTCTTTGGGAATAAAACCTTAAATTTGGCAGCAATTGCGGCATTTGTGCTGACGATGGCTGTCTGTCTGGTCCCCGGTGTTCAAGCGGCATTTGAACTCGAATACCTGACCCACTGGTTCGATTATCTCATCTGCCTCGGTCTGGTATTAGTACCCTTGGTGGTCATGGAACTTGCCAAAGCGGTCGGCTTGATTCGATCAGACAAATAAGCAAAAAACAGCCGTCCGACGGACGGCTGTTTTTCAACCCGCAAGAAGGAGGTCCTTCACATGAAAAAGAGCACGAAAAACGCGTTGATCGCGTCGGGTATCGTCGCAGGGACAGCGGCGATCGGTGCCCTGTATCACGTAACGATGCAAAAACTAATGGATCTCGCGCTCAAACGCGACGAACCAAAAAACATTAATATGGAGCGCGGACGTAATCTGCTGATGGGTTCGTCGGCACTCTCAAACGTGATGAGTCAGATTATGGATTCTGCCGCCGCACTTGAGAGGTGCCCGTGTGAAACGATTACGATCGTTGCTAAAGACGGTGTAACGCTTGTGGGTCACTGGCGCGCGCCCAAACACCCCAAACGCGTGATCATCGCCATGCACGGCTGGCGCTCATCATGGTCACAAGATTTCGGTATGATCTCCGATTTTTGGTATGACAACGACTGCGCTGTACTATACGCCGAACAACGCGGACAAGGCGAAAGCGGTGGTGAATACATGGGCTTTGGCTTGTTAGAGCGCTACGATTGTTGCGATTGGGCGTCCTACATCAACGAGCGTATCGGGGGCACCTTGCCCATTTACCCGGTGGGGATCTCTATGGGAGCAACCACGGTGCTGATGGCAACGGGACTCCCGCTTCCCGACACGGTGCGCGGTGTTATAGCCGATTGCGGATTCACCTCACCAAGCGCTATTTGGCGTCATGTTGTTGAGAAAAACCTTCATCTCCCCTATGCACTGTACGGTGCTGCCGCCAGCGAGCTTTGTAAACGAAAAATTCAATTCAAGTCGGATGAGCACACGTGTATGGATGCCCTGCGAGAAAACACCGTTCCGGTTTTGTTCATACACGGCACAGACGATAAATTTGTACCGATCGAAATGACGTACGAGAATTATAAGGCGTGCTCTGCCGAAAAACGATTGTTTGTCGTCCCCGGTGCCGACCACGGGCTCTCTTATCTAACTGACCCAAAAGAATACGAGAGTGCCGTAAAAGCGTTTTGGAACGACCTCGAAAACTAATTGCAAAAAGCGTGTGCATTTTTTAAAAAGAGTCTTGACAAACCGCCCGCTCGCGCGTATAATAGCATACGTTGCCTATGCAACTCGATATGCGGGTATGGCGGAATTGGCAGACGCGTTAGATTCAGGTTCTAATGGTCGCAAGGCTGTGCAGGTTCAAGTCCTGTTACCCGCACCATCATCTCTCAAACCCAGTGTTTATGCGGGTTTGAGAGATTTTTTATCCGAAAAGCCCTCAAAATCCAAGTGCTTATAATGTCAAAATCAAGGCGAATTACCCCAAAATCCGTTAGAAATCTGTTAGAAGTCAAATATGCGTTTTTATATATTTTAGTAAATTGCAAACAAAACAAAAATATGGTAAAATATTAATGATAAGTTTGAAAATTGAGGTGAACTAATGAAAAAACCTGACCGTCTTGTAGGATATCTGAAATTAAATGATTCTGAATGCGCCTTTGAATTCAATGATGATGATTTCACTTTATCTTTATATCCTCCGACTACGAAAGACTATGATATTCACAGTATTTTTGAAGGTGTTACCGGATTTAACCATAAAGAGCATAAATGGATTGAAAATTTAAAATTAACTGGCGTTACATCGTCTGGCAGCAATATTATTTTTAATGTTCAAGACTTTCCGTCTAATTATAACGGTTTTAAAGTATATGATGTGAATTGGTATTTTTGTTATTATAATACCTTGAATGAGAAGAGCATAGAGGGTTTTCGGATTAAGGGGCCTGAAATTGATCTGTTTTATCCTCCACAAAGAGCTTTGAAAACTAATGTTGATTTTTCTGAAGAGAATCACAGAATAAAAGGTATGCAAGTATCATCTAATGATAATAACGATTGTAGTTATTGTGGGAAATATAGATTGATTAAAGGCGTTGATGCAAATATAGAATTATCTGCGTATGCAACCATTCATACGGATACTGCTGTTAACCCAATTGATGCTAATAGCATAATGACAACCTGGTTTTCAACCCCGATTGATTTGGATGTACTTATAACCGCTTATTACAATGCCATTCGCTTCTTTGAATATGTTACGTATAGAAATAATATAACCTTTGAATCAATAGATATCTTTTTTAATAATGAAGATGGTCTTCGACAGTGTGACGGGATGCTCGTATTCCCCAGTAAAAAAGATGCTGAAACAAACAAGAATGTCAAAAAGCGAATTATAGTATATGACCTCCTTTTAAATAAAACAGCTAAAATTTTTACTTTGATAAATAAAAACAAGATAGGCTTTGGTCATATATGCAAATCTATTGAGGACAGAAGGCATTATCCTATAAGCAGAACTATTATGATTCTGACTGAGTTTGAACGTGAATACCGTAATATTTATGGTACAGATTATAATAGATCAGAAGAGTATATTGATGTAAAGAACAATGTAGTTGATTTAATAAATCAATATTCACAGGTGCAGCACGGGAAAAGTAGACAGTATGCCAAACAATTAAGCCGTTATGTCAATGACCGTGATAATAGTTTTGAAACTAATGTGAAATATGCTTTAAATGATTGTGCTGATATTATGGATATATTCGTTAAACGCAAATACAAAGGAAATTATAAAACGGCAATAGATGGCATCGCTAATAGAATTGGTGAATTGCGCAACGGAATTGCACACAGCCGTTTGGACCTAAAATTCAAACCTATTTCTTTGGCGGACATTAAAATTATAGAAGAATTAACATATGCGATTCGACTTAAAAAAATAGGAGTTAAAAACCACGAATGCCAAAAAGCCATTAATGCGTTATTTGGCGAGCAATTTGCATTATAAATTTAATATGCATTTTTATGTATAAGGACGGGATTTACCCGTCCTTTTTCTTTTCCTCAAGGCTCAAGTTCTCTGCAATCTTATTAGCAGACTTGACCTTGGCTCCATACTCTAAATGGCTATAGGTATTTGCCGTTGTACTGAAATCTGAATGGCCTAACCAGTCTTGGATTTCTTTTAAAGATACACCGTTGGCAAGCAGTAGCGAAGCGCAAGAATGTCGCAAATCGTGATACCGAATATGCTTCAAGTTATTTCTTTTGAGCACAGTTTGTAAATGCTGCGACAAATAATCCGGTCTTAAAAGATTGCCCATATCGTCTACGCATACATAATCAAGAAACTCCTTGTTGTATGCGTTGCGACATTTCCTTCTGTTGCTCTCCTGCTGTTTTTTGGTTTTCAGCAATAGTTTTTCAACATCAGGTATCAAGGGCAGGGTTCTAAGGCTTGTCTTATTTTTCGTAGTGTCTTTGCGAACAATTACATCCTTGCCGTCAACGGATATTCGGCACACAGTATGCTTAATGCACAAGGTTTTCTGCTCAAAATCAATTGCACTCCACTTTAGTCCTAAAGCCTCGCTTCTTCGAAGCCCATAGAACGCTGAGAGTATAACGGGAACTTCAAGCAAATCGCCCTTTACTGCTTCAAAGAGCCGTTGAAGCTCATCACGGTTATAATGCTCGGCAATAAACTTTTGTCGCTTAGGCGTTTCGATTTTTACTGCGGGGTTTACCAATATGTAATCCATCTTAACCGCATAATCGAGCGCCTTGCGAATGACTGCATGATGCTTTGCCACCGAGTTCCATTTTGTACCCTTAGACAGCATTGTATTATAATACTCTTGAATATCCACTGTCCTTATCTTTTGCAGTGTAATCTTCTTTTCATCAAAATAAGGATTAATTCTCTTTTCAATGAAATACTGATAGCTGCCATAAGTGGTAATCAAAACGGTGGGTTTAATCATCGCAAGCCAGTTTGACATAAATTGCGAGAACGGCATATCGGGTATTTGAGTTTCTTCACGTTCAAGTGTCATCTCCAACTTGTCAATGCGTTCTTTCAAAAGTTCCTGTGCCTTGCGCTTGTTACCTTTGGCTGTAAGCCCTGTGCTTTGCCACTTTTGCTTTCGCTTACCGTCTTTGTCGGTGTAGCTGATAACAGTATGCAAATAGCCACCTTTTTCCTGTACGGATCCTTTTACCATTTTTCTTTCCTTTCACACACTTTAACAATTCGAACTTCTCCTTCATAAAGCCGCATTAAATAGATTTACGGCTATTTTAAAGTATGTAAGCCGCCTGAAAACAGGCGGTGCAGCTTACGCAGATGCTTCTTGAGAAGCATTTAATACATAAGCCACAATAGAACGCTTTGTGATTAAAAATCCTTTAGCGTTATGTTCAAGCTTATCAAGCTTACCTTGTTTTAAAAGTTTATAAATTTGTTTTCTGCCGGTATTAAGCATTGTGGATGCTTCTTTAACCGAAACAATGTCTTTATACTCGGTAAACATAGTCTGATAAGCCTCATTATAACTGGAAAAGCAAAGGGACATTAAACTACGCTCCTTTCCTCGTCCTTAGTTTCCCAACACATTATGCGGCGTGTGTGAGAGCCGCATAATGTGACGGAAAACCTGCTTTTTCAGTTGTTATCTTTCAATGCGAGTGTGATTCGCAAGAT
>JAZNRA010000174.1:0-2287 GCA_045590415.1 Acutalibacteraceae bacterium
TGAACCGCTCGGTCTGCGGCAGTGTGGTGTTCGTCGCGCCCGAAACATACTGCACGGTGCGCTGCTTGTATTCTTTTGTGATGATCTGCCAGTCAGTGCCGAATACATTGCCGCGGTCGACAGTCACAGGGAAGTGCTTGAACTCCGACGACACCGTAAAGTTGAATACACGCTGTGTGGTGATCGTCCACGCGGCGTTTGCAAGCTCGGCAAGCTCATTCAGTGCGTCCTGCAGATTGAAGTCCGAAGCCGCGTAAACGTCGATTTTAATGGGAATATCCGAAACAGTGCCGAGCGAAATCCCTTCCTCGGCGATGTAGTTATCGTACAATATCCGCACGATCTCGGACACCGTATATTTTTTGAACGCCTCGTTGATTATGCGTCTCGACAGAAACGTGTTGGCGTTGCCTGCCTCGACGTTGTACACTCGCCATTCAAGTCCGCTCGAATACCGCGGCGACTGAGGGATGCCGAGCATCCCCCAAAACAGCACGGTATCGCCGTCCCGAATCTCGACCATATCGCCGGCACGTGGGAGCGGCTGATCTTCGACTAAAAACGCGATCTCCGACGCGGACTTGTTGCCCACCATGTCGGTGAGCAGGAAGTCGCGCGTCATTTCGTATGGAATGTTGTTTATGTATGCCTGTATCATCAGTTACCTCGTACCGTGCCGGAAACGTTATCATCAAGATACGATACGCTCGACCGTCCGACCGTGCGGCCGTCAAGCTCGATGGTGGTGTTTATTGTGGTCGTGCTGCCGAACTTGCCGCCACCGCCGCCGACTGTTGTGCCCTTTGACGTGGAGTGTGCCGCGGAGGATGTGTAGGAGCCGCTGTATGAGCTTGATGAACCGGACGAAATTGCATTGTTTTTCGACTGCGCTTCGAGAGTATTGAATGTGTTCATCGTGTCGGAAACAAGCTCACTGAGCGATATTTTACCGGTTACGAGATCGCCAATTGAACCCATTGCGCCGGATATGGCGGTAACGGCATTTTGAACGCTCTGCACTGCGCTTTTAACACGCGAAACAAACCCGTCGAGCTTTGCTGCCCCTGCCGAAAGTGCGTCGCCTATAGCATTAACGAGCGTGTTGAAAGCTCCGACAATATCGCCCTCGAATACCTGCGTAATAACAGTCGCAAGAGTTTTTACAATCTCGATAAATTTTTGTATCTCGGTTATAACGTATTGAGCTATTACATCCGCAAGGAATGTAATGACATCTATTGCCGGCTGAATCCGTGTACACAGATCGTCGAACGCCCAGCCCACCACAGATACAAGCATATCCGCAAGCGGTTCGAGCGCTTCGCTTATCAATTTAAGAGCCGCCGTGACAAATTCGCCGATCCTGTCTATAAGCGGTTTGAGCTTTTCGAACAGCGTCTGCACCGCCGGGCTTAATCTTTCAACGAGTTCTGCCGCTTTAACGAGAATAACATGGACGATCTCGGACAGTACCGGAAGCACCGCTGTCAATACATCCGCTATGGGTTTAACAGCATTATTGAATATCGAAACCAGTATCGGAAGAATAGCGTTGATAAGGTTGTTTGTAGCCGGTAAAATATCGTGTGCTATCTCGCTGATTATCGGCAGTAAGTTATTTACTACGCTGAACAACGCCGGAAGGATCGCATTTGCTATTTCTCCTACCGTACCGACAAGCTCCGCAATAAACGAAGCGACTACCGGGAGCAGATCGGCGGCAAGTTCTCCGAGCTGTCTGAGATGTTCCGACAGTAAATCGCCCAGTTTGGGCAGCAGTGTATCAGCAAGTTTACCGAGCGGCGTAAGCAGTATTTCAAGTGCGGTGTTCATCGCCGGTAATACCGCTTTCGCTATTTCGCTTATGACCGGTAACAACTGCGCCACGAAGTCTACCAACGGCGGCAGAATCGCAAGTGCTATTTCGCCGAGAGTGCCTACAAGCTCGCCGACAAACGAAGCCACAACCGGAAGCAAGTCAAGGGCGAGCTGCCCGAGAGAGCCGATGAGATCAATTAATTTATTGCCGAGTTCGGGGAGTGTCGACATCGTAATATTATTGAGCGGCGTAAGCAGTGCTTCAAGCGAGCTTTCGAGCACCGGAACAATACCGCTGATAGCCGACAGCATATCGCTGATAGACGGCAATATGCCGTTTAACCCGTTAGTAGTCGGAAGTATTTCATTTAAAACGGTTGATATAGGCGGCAATAATCCTTTAACTTCACTGAGCTTGGGAATAACCATCCCCACCGAAGTCGGATCGTAGCCATGTCGTTCTGTGTGC
>JAZNRA010000175.1:0-18993 GCA_045590415.1 Acutalibacteraceae bacterium
TTGAAATCTGAATGTTTATACCGCACTAAATTCTCCAACCGTACAGAAGTAGAACAAGCAGTTGCAGAGTACGTTCAGTTCTACAATTTTGAACGCATTAATATGAAAGACGGCCTTACCCCGTATGAAATACGGAGCAAAGCCGCCTAATTCAGCGTTATTCTACGACAGGGTGTTTATTTCCGTGTCTATTTTTCTGGTAGCAGTCCAATCACTCGGCAGAGGTTTTTGTTCAGTTACGCAATCCACACGCCGGAATCATTGAACCAATACGTCACGTTACCAATCGTAACCGTATTCGTTGCCATCGCACCCGATTCGTGCAGGTAGTACCACGTACCACCGAGGTCCAACCAGCCCGTCGCCATGGCGCCGCCTTCGTTCAAGTAGTACCACGTACCGCCGAGATTCAGCCAACCCGTTGCCATGGCACCGCCCTCGTTCAAGTAGTACCACGTACCGCCGAGGTTCAACCAGCCCGTTGCCATGGCGCCGCCTTCGTTCAAGTAGTACCACGTACCGCCGAGGTTCAACCAGCCCGTCACCATGACGCCGCCCTCGTTCAAGTAGTACCACGTACCGCCGAGGTTCAGCCAACCCGTCTGCATAACACCGCTTTCATCCAGAAAATACCAGAAACCGTTTACGCGTAACCAACCGGTTTGCAACACGTCATCCTTGTAATATTGCCAACCGTCGCTTTCGAGCACCCAACCGTTGCGTAAAACAATCTCGCGGATATAACCGCAAACGTTGCAATCGAAATCATACTTATCGGTATAAGTATGGTCGGCTGTCACATTACGTGTTTCGCCGCAAGTATTGCACACAGCACCGCAATCACCGCCATAGGTGTGCAGGGTCACACGTACCCAGCCGCACACATTACACGATGAATCGCATCCGTTTGTGTAGGCATGGTCTTTCGCACAGGTGTTGTAATGCCAAACGGCCTGCGTTAACAAGTCCGAACCCCATAAATCTTTTTCGGCACCATCTTTGCCGCATGAGATCGTATTGCGTTGCTCCTGCGTGCCGGTATACCACACCTCACGCAAATTATCGCAAAGCGTAAACACCGTCAGCCGAATACTTTGAATTCCTCTTCCCAACGTTATCGAGGTTAGACTTTGGCATTTGTAAAAAGCGTAATCTCCGACATTTGTAACACTATCGGGGATGGTTATTTTTGTTAAGCTCTCGCATTGCCAGAATGCTTGTTCACCAATACTTGTCACACCATCCGAGATTTCAACGGAAATTAAATCGGAACACTCCTTAAATGCAAAATCCCCAATCGTTTCGACACTTGCAGGAATCGTGATCGACGCAAGTTTGTCACACAAGTAAAACGCACCCTCGGGGAGCTCTGTTACGTTTTTCCCAATTTTGACAAACGATAAATTCTTGCAACCGACAAATGCATACTGTCCAATATCGGTCACACTATCCGGAATCTCAACCGATTGCACATCGCAGCAATAAAACGCACGGTCTCCGATGCTTTTAACCGTCCCATCTGAGGGGATCACGCTGTTTTTGCATCCTGTCACCAATTTCCCGCTTGCCGTATGAATCAAGCAATTGCCGGCGCTGTGAAACTCTGTGTTCTGCTCATCGACCGCAATGGATTCCAATCCCGTGCATCCACGAAAAGCATCGTAACCAATTTCGGTTACACCGGCAGAAAGAACCAAAGATGTCAATCCGGCACAATCGATAAACGCCCCGTCGCCAATCGTTGTCACCGGATACCCTTGAATGGTTTCGGGAATCACAAGTTCGCCCATAATATCCGTGCCGCAATCCGTGATCGTGACCTCACCATCAATGATCGCATACACCAAATCCGTGATGGAGTCAGGCGGCGTTTGCGTTACGTGGTTATAGACAATCGTTAAGCCGTCATATCCCGTATAACAATGCGAGATATCCCGCCACTCATCTTCGCTCCCTTCATAATAAATGGTGGTAAGCTGCGGGAACGCTGTAAAATCGCACCACGAAAGCCGCTCCACGCTTTTCGGTATCACGATTTCGGTAATGTACTCTTCGGCAATATCTATCGACTGTATCTCGGTTACGGTATACTCGCCGATCGTCGACGGAATAGTAAGACGTTCGCCGGTTTTGCCGCATTCCCGAATGGAAACGGTTCCGTCATAATTGCGGGTATATCCAAACCCTTCCGCTTCGGGAATCGGCTCAATGTAGGCCGGTATTACCAGTTCCGTGCCCATCACGTTCACGGTGATGTGATACACCTCGCCCGGTTTCCACACGTTATTGTGGTGTTGCATACCGCCTACAATGCGGGCGCCGTACGAGCGGTTATCATACCGAAAACCGCTGTACGTTGCTTCGGCGGTGGTGCCGTCTGCAAATAAAACGACATAGTCAAAAAACTTGGATACGTCATACTCAAAATAGGTGAACGTTTGGTTTAACAACGCGTCGTATTCCTCAACGGTTTCACCGTATAATCCTTGCGGGATCACAATGTTCGGAAACTCAATATCCGCAACCGGATTTGCTACGACCCGTACACCCGCCGTGTACGTTTCACCGAGTACCGCAATCTGTACCGGGTAGGATTGCCCCGCAAGCCACGGTGCAAGCCACGATTGCGTGTCAGCGGTTTCAAACCCATAATACTCGCCATCGTAGTACAAATAGTCGCCTGTCCCCTCAATCACCGTTCCGTCGAACAGCGTGGCGGTATACGTTAAGAACTGAGACCAGTTGTACCGAAAATATTCGCGGTCCCGCCCCAACTCGGGATCGTATTGGGTATTCATCAGCCCATCGGCGTTAGCATACACGTAGATCGGGTCAAACACGATGTTTTGAATAAAGGAATCTGTGATACGCACATCCACATCGCACTCGGCACCCAAAAATTCCGCATAGCCGGTGTACGTATTGCCTGCCGTCCAATTTTGCAAGGTGGCTTGCGCATCTGTAAATTCAAATGCGTAATTGTGACCGTCTATCTCAACAATGCGATCATACGTTGTTTCTTCTCGACCATCTACATAGGTAACCGTCCAGCTCGCCGCTTCATACCAACGGTATTGATATAATTCCGAAGCACCGTCGGGCAACAGATCGCAATACGTTCCCTCACGGATGACGATCTCCTCTGAGTCGCAACGAATGGAGGAAACGGGTGACTCTACAATCGTAACGGGAATTTCATATACCTCGCCCAAAATGGTATGCTCGACCGTATAAGTGTTACCCACCAGCCACCGGTTCTCATATCTTTGGTGCGAATGGGAATACATCAACGGATAGTTTATCCCCTCATATGTAAAATACCCATCCGATGCATCAATCACGTCACCGTTTTTCAATGTGATAGTAAAATTGATAAACGCTGACCAATTATAGCAATAATAGTCAATATCTTCTCGGGTTTCTTCGTCCCAATAGACCTGCCAATCACCGTATGTGTTTTCAATGATCTCGATCGGTTCGATATCCACGCGATCAACATCTTCACTCGTCAACTTATTACTGCCGACAACACCCTCGCCCGTGACAGAAGAACTTGCACCGACCGACAACATCGCCGTGCAAAACAACGCCGCAACCGCAGCCGATGCCACGCCCGTTTTGCAGAGTCTTTGAAGCATAAGTTTCATGCTCGTTTCCCTCTTTCATCAATTAAAGCACATGCTTACAGTATGACAAAAGCCCTACAGAAAGTCAAGAATTACATCAATTTGCATGCAATTTGATTGCCTGGTATCTAAAAAGCCGACAAACAGATCGTCGTATTGGATGGACCTTTTGTGAAACGATGAAAAAAGCCGACCTTGAGAAGGTCGACTTTGGGCTTTTTATCTTATTCCGCAAATTTTGCTTGTTTCATTTCAACAAAGTCTGCAATCAACTCCACCGCATTGTCAAAACCAACGGTGCTGGTATTGATGCACAGGTCATAGGTACCGGCAACACCCCATTTTTTGCCGGAATAGAAATTGTAGTAACTGGCGCGACGTTTATCGCTTTTTGCGATGCGGTTTTTCGCTTCCGGTAACGGAATGTGATCGTATTCCGCAACGCGCTCCATACGATCGCTCAGATCGGCGTGCACAAATATACTCACGAGGCCCTCGTGATTCTCAAGCACATAATCGGCACAACGGCCCACGATCACGCAAGAACTTTTCTCCGCCACCGAGCGGATCGCATCAAACTGTGCTTGAAACACCTGTTGATTGACCGGCATCGAATAATTGACGGTACCGCCCGCACCCACGGAATAGGCACCTGTGGACAACGAGTACAGAAAACTGTTGGTCGGTTTCTCATCAAAATAATGCAGGACTTCTTCCGACAAACCGCTTTCCTCGGCGGCATGGGTAATCAGTTCTTTATCATACATGGGGATGTTCAACCGTTTCGCCAGACGGCGCCCAATCTCATGGCCGCCGCTTCCGAATTGACGGGCAATGGTGATGATAATGTTTTTGCTCATAAGTCACACTCCCTAATATCTTGCCAAGTATCGATCAAGCTCCCACTGGGTAACGCGCACCTTGTACTCGTCCCATTCCTCCGTTTTATGTTGCACGTAACGAGTAAAGATATGCTCGCCCAAAGTGTCGCGGATCAACTGATCTGCTTTCATCGCACGAACCGCCTCTTTCAAGTTGGAAGGCAGGTGCGCAATGCCCAAACGCTCGCGCTCGTCCTCATCAAGCTCAAACAGATTTTCATCAACGGCCGGTGGCGGCGTTAATTCGCGGCGAATACCGTCAAGCCCTGCCGCCAAGCATAACGCCAGTGCAAGATACGGGTTTGCCGACGGATCGGGATTGCGCAATTCCAAACGCGTAGCCATACCGCGGGATGCGGGAACACGAACCAGCGGGCTGCGGTTGCTTGCCGACCATGCGACATATACAGGTGCCTCATAGCCGGACACCAACCGCTTATAGGAATTTACAAGCGGATTGGTGACAGCGCTCATACCGCGCACGTGCTCCAAAATACCCGCGATAAAATGATGAGCGGTTTTGCTGAGTCCCATCACACCGTCAGGATCGTAAAACGCGTTTTTACCGTCTTTTATTAAGGACATATTCACATGCATACCGTTACCCGCCTTGCCGAAAACCGGTTTGGGCATAAACGTGGCATACATGTTGTGACGGTGTGCGATAGTTTTGACCGCCAGTTTGAACGTCGCAATATTATCTGCCGCGCGAAGCGCATCGGTATACTTGAAATCAATCTCGTGCTGACCGTTGGCGCATTCGTGATGCGAGGCCTCGATCTCATACCCCATATCCTCGAGTGTCAAGCACATATCGCGCCGTGCCGCCTCACCCAGATCAGTGGGGCCCAACTCAAAATAGGCACCGCGATCTTTACTGCGGGTGGTGGGATACCCGTTCTCGTCGTTATCGAACAGGAAGAACTCACACTCCGGCCCGACGTTAAACGCCGAAAAGCCCATTTCTTCCGCTTGTTTAAGCACACGCTTGAGCAAACCGCGGGGATCACCTTCAAAGGGCGTACCGTCCGGCTTGTACACATCACAGATCAGGCGAGCGACCTTGCCTTTGCTTTCCTCGTACCACGGGAAGATCAAAAAACTGTCATAATCGGGATACAAGTACATATCCGATTCCTCGATACGAACAAACCCCTCGATCGAAGAACCATCAAACATGCACTGATTATTCAGCGCTTTTTGCAACTGACTTGCCGTGATCGCTACATTTTTGAACGCACCGAAAATATCGGTGAATTGCAAACGGATAAACCGCACGTTTTCTTTTTCAACAATACGCACGATGTCCGCTGCTGTATATTTACTCATATAATAGCCCTTCTTTCTTACTCTGTATTATGTCATTTCAACCGGGGTCTTGTCAATATATTTTTGGTATATTTATCTGCTGACCGCGCGATACTAAGGTGACACGACCCAGTCACCTTACGCAAAAGGAGGAGTCCCCATGCCGAAAAAGGATAAACGTCCGACACGCATTTACCCCGACAGCCGACCGACATCTGAGAAGGAGTCAACCCGAAAGTCAACGAATAACCTTGTTGAGCAAAAAACGCCCAACGCGCTTGTACAAGAAAAAAACAAGTAAAGATACAGCAAGACCCTTTAACAAATTGAGTGGCACGACGCAGTAAAAAACCAGAGAATTTACATCGTATACACTGCTGTTGATAGCGGTGCCCATCGCGATAATGTTTTCCAACGGCAGATGAAACAACTGGGAAAATTTCGGAATCAAATAGATCGCGTTAAAGGCACTGCCGAACAGGGCAAGACAAACCGTACCGACGCCCATACCGACCAAAGCACTTTTTCTTGATTTTCGGATATGGTAAACAACGGTGGCAGGAAGCACCAAACTGCATCCAACCACAAAATTAGCAAAATCGCCAACAAATGCGGTAGATGTTCCCGTTGCCAATAATTTGAGCAGAATTTTAATACCCTCACAAGCGACTGTAGCGGCTGGCCCGAGATAAAAACCGCACAACAATACCGGGACTTCGGAAAAATCCAATTTATAAAACCCGGGAGCCAAAAAAGGAAGAGGGAAGTCCAGAATGTGTAACACCATCGCTACCGCTGCAAAAATACCAATGATACTTGCGCGCTGCGCCAGAGATACCTTCCGTTTTTGCGGCAAGAAATGCTCCGCTATACGTGCTGCCCCCCAAAGTGCCACCAAAATCCCGATTGACACAAGAACGAATAATCCGTTCTCTTTTACCGTGTTCCACAATTCTGCCATATCGTTAACCGCCTTTCAAGACTAAAGCGCCCCACAGAGACCGTCTGTGGGGCGCTTTTGTTTACACGACACCGTCTTCTTTCATCCGGACTGTACCGTCGGCTTTGGAATTTCACCAAATCAACACATTTGTGCTCGCGGACTGTCACCGCCGGTGGGGAATTTCACCCCGCCCCGAAGACTATTAAATTATCTTTATTATACCGCCTTGCATTCCGTTCGTCAAGGAGAAAGTATCGCCGTTGCGACACCGAAATATACCAGCAATGAAATGGCGTCTACAATGGTGGTGATGAACGGACTTGCCATGACGGCGGGATCAAAGCCAACTCGCTTGGCAAGTAGCGGTAACGAGCATCCGACCAGTTTGGCAATGAGCACCGTGATAAACAAGGCGACGCACACCACCCCTGCTTCGGGCAACGTGACCGCCATCCCCAGCATCCAGCGATCTACTGCTAAAATTTTTACAAAAGTTGCCGCCGCCAGCACGGCGCCGCACAACAATGCAACGCGACATTCTTTCCACAATACGCGGAAAATATCACCCAGACGAATATCGTCAAGTGCCAAGGAACGAATGACCGTGACCGAGGACTGACTGCCGCTGTTGCCGCCTGTACCCATCAGCATGGGGATAAACGCCGTTAAGGCGACCGATACCGCGAGTGCGGATTCAAAGGCGGTGATGATCATTCCCGTGAACGTAGCCGAAACCATCAATAACAACAACCACGGGATACGGTTGCGGAATAATTCCCACACACCTGTACGCAGATACGGTTTATCGGTGGGGATAATGGCCGCCATTTTCTCAATATCCTCGGTAGTTTCCTGCCGCATAATATCGACGACGTCATCCACCGTGATAATGCCGACCAAACGGTTTTCACTATCCACGACCGGCAAGGCGATCAAGTCATAGCGAGCAAACAAGTCAGCTACCTGTTCCTGATCTTCGGTCGTCACCACCGAGATCACGTGGGCATCCATGAGATCCCCCACGCAATCGTCCTCATGTGCCAACAATAATTCACGTGCTGTGAGTACCCCTTGCAGATGGCGGTCGTTGTCCGTCACATAACAGGTATAAATAGTCTCTTTGTTCGGTCCATGACGGCGAATATACTGCAACGCCGACGCAACCGTCATATCGGCCTTGAGCCCTACAAACTCGGTGGTCAGCACACTACCGGCACTGTTCTCCGGATACCGCAAGATCTGATTGAGTGCTCGCCGATCCTCCGGCGAGGATACTTTCAGCAAGCGCTTGACCACATTTGCCGGCATTTCTTCGAGCAGGTCTGCCGTATCGTCTAAATACAGTTCGTCCAGCATCGCCGCCAGTTCGCGATCGGTGAACGCGTGAATGAGCACCTCTTGCGTATCCGGCTCCATGTACGCGAACGCCTCCGCCGCAAGTGCTTTCGGCAACAACCGATACAGCGTTGGCTGCTGTGTGCTCGGCAATTCCTCAAACAGCTCGGCGACATCTACGGCGTTTTGCTCGTTCAGCCACGCGCGTATCGCCGAAAACTGCCGTTCATCCAGCCAGCTCACCAATTTTTCACGATCATTTTCCCAATTTTCAATCATATCAAAAAACCTCCCGTCCGTTTCCGGCGGGAGGCCTCGAGCGCACGCAAAAATGCAGGGATAGCTTATCCCTGTCTGCAAACGCTATGAACCGCCGCCGGCATCTTAATGTTACGCTGTCGAGGGTCGCCCGTATCCATAGCATTCACGTTCCTTTCCGTTTTATCATTATCATTTTGCTCACAAATTGTTTTCATTTTAGCAAAACGTTGTCAAATTTGCAAGAAAAATTTTTTAATTCGGGAAAACGCCTTGCGTTTCAACGGAAAAAGTTGTATACTATCCCCATATAAGAGGGTTTTTCGGCATAAACTGGAGGGCAGAACATTGGCTGGCGACTTGCATTGTCACACGAAAATATCGGACGGTTCACTCGGCATTGAGGATCTGATCAGCATCGCAAAACGGAAAGGTCTTTCCACCGTTTCGGTAACCGATCACGACACCACCGCCGGCGCAACGCGCGCTGTCATTCTCGGCAAACGTTTGGGCGTTCAAGTGCTTCACGGAGTGGAATTATCCACCATCGATCATGCGCGCGGCCGAAAAGCGCATCTGCTGTGTTACCTGTGCGATGCTCCCGATCGGTTAGAAGGTTTGTGCCGTCGGATCGGTGAAGGCCGTCGTGCCGCCGGTATGGAAATGGTACGCAAGGTGATGCGGTATTATCCCATCACACCCGAACTGGTCGTCAAATGTGCCACCGGCAGTACCAATATTTTCAAGCAACATATTATGCACGCGTTACTGGACGCGGGCTATGCCGATTCGCTGTACGGCGATTTGTTCCACAAGTTGTTCGGCAAAGACGGTTCTGCCGCCGTACCGATTGAATACCCCGACACGCGCGACGTTCTCACCGCCATTCACGAAGCGGGTGGCATTGCCGTGCTGGCGCACCCGCACGTATATCAAAGTGAGAATCTGCTCACGGAGCTCGTCTCACTCGGCTTGGACGGTGTTGAGGTTTGGCACCCCAACCACTCCGAAGAACAAAAGCAATCCCTGCTGGACTTCGCCGTACAACATTCGCTACTTGCCACCGGCGGATCGGATTTTCACGGCATGTATTCCCGTACCGCGCGCCCGCTCGGCTCGACCGCTGTTTCAGATGACTGCGTGGATGCTCTGCTTCGTTACAAACAACAACTGGTAAAGAAAGGTTGATCTATTTGGCGTATCGTTATCAGACGCGCGGTGTCTGCTCGCGCTCGATCACGTTTGACGTGACAGACGGTCGCATATACAACGTGCAGTTCGAAGGCGGGTGCAACGGCAACACCAAAGGCATCGGTGCCTTGGTCGAAGGCATGGAAGCAGAAGAAGCTATCCGACGTTTATCCGGCATCCGCTGTGGATTCAAATCCACCTCTTGTCCCGATCAGTTGGCGAAGGCCTTGCAGGAAGCGTTAAATAAAGAATAAAAATCGCCGCGGGAACGCTTGCCGTCCCCGCGGTTTTTAACTTTATATAACCGTGCCGTAACAAACACCGTTTTGTTGGCTGTCAACATGCACGCGGCACAAGATCCCTTCTTCGCCGCCGCTGATCACGACCGGCACATAAGTGTCGGTATACCCTTCTAAGCATCCGTCGTCGCGTACGGTTTCCGGCAACACCACAACCGTGTTGGCGACGAGCCCCTGCGCATAGGCATCCGCGCACGCCTCGCCCATGGCGATCATCAAGCGATTGCGGCGGGCTTTTTCTGCGTTCGGCACCTGCCCTACCGCCTTCGCCGCCGGCGTGCCCTCGCGCTTGGAATACGCAAAGCAATGAATACGGGAAAAGGCGATCTCTTTTGCAAAGGCAAGTGACTCCTCGAACTCTGCCTCGGTCTCGCCCGGGAAGCCCACCATAATATCCGTCGTCAGAGCCGCGTTTGGGAATCGCGAACGCAGTTTATCACATAGGGTGCGGTATTCCGCCGTCGTATAGTGGCGATTCATGCGTTTAAGGGTGGCATCACAGCCGCTTTGCAGTGCTAAATGGAACTGCGGGCACAACTTGTCACACGCCGCCAAACGATCGATCACGTCATCGGTCAGATGATCCGGTTCAATGGAGCCAAGCCGCACGCGGCGGACCCCCTCCACCGCGCAAACGCGCTCGACGGCGTCACAGATGGACAACCCCAAATCCTGCCCATAGGCAGTAAGATTGATACCGACCAGCACCACCTCAATATATCCCCGCCCCGCCAACTCACGGACTTCTTGTTCCAGTTCGTCAAGCGGTTTGGAACGCACGCGTCCTCTGGCATACGGAATGATACAATACGAGCAAAACCGATTACAACCGTCCTCGATCTTCAAAAACGCACGGGTACGCCCTTGAAATTCGCGGATCGACAACTTCTCAAATTCGGTGCCGTGCGGCGCAATATCCACCACCCGCGTACGGCGAGTTAGAAACTGCTGCAGTTTGGCGGGCAACTCGCTCCGCTTGGCATTGCCGAGAAGAATATCCGGCTCTGCAAGGCCCTCCGCGATCTCGGGAAACGCCTGCGGCATACAGCCGGTCAACACCAACACCGCCTGCGGGTGTTCACGGCGGCAGCGGCGTAACAGTTGCCGCAGTTTGCGGTCGCTCTCCCCCGTCACGGTGCAGGAATTAATGACCAACACCGCGTCCCCGACGTCCGGTTGACCGGGAGTGAACTCATGCGTCACAAAGCCCTGCTCCTCCAACTGCCTACGCATCGCTTGCGTTTCATATTGATTCACTTTACAACCGAGTGTGTAAAAATAAACGTTCATACGAATTCTCCTAACCTTATTTGAGTATATCGCGAAAGCGTAAGGTTGTAAAGTGTCGTTTTCGCGTAAAATCTTGACTTTCCCTTACACGCAAGATATACTGGTATTTCAAAGGAGTTGTCGGCTTTGGATATTATCACGTTGCTTTCTGTTTCGTTAGGACTGTCCATGGACGCGTTCGCCGTGTCGCTCAGTAACGGTACGTTTTTAAAAAAAGCATCTCCCCTGCAAACCGTAAAAATCGCGGGGATGTTCGGCTTCTTCCAAGCCGCTATGCCGATCATCGGTTATTTGGTGGCAAGCTTATTCTCCGCACAAATCGTCATCGTTGATCACTGGATCGCATTTGGTCTCCTGTTGTTCATCGGTGGCAAAATGGTCTGGGAAGCCGTGCACGAAGATGCGTGCAAAGTCCCCACCGAGGACCCCACCAACTGGAAAACACTCACGCTGATGGCAATTGCCACCAGTATTGATGCCATGGCGGTCGGCGTTACCATGGCAATGACACGTACCGACTTGCTGGCACCGTGGTACGGATTTCTCCTCTGTTCTGCCGTGATCGGAATTATCACCTTTGCATGCTGCTCACTGGGCGTACAGCTTGGCTGCAAGACCGGCAGTTGCTTTGGAAAACGCGCCGAGATCGGCGGCGGCATCGTTTTAATTCTTATCGGCGTTAAGATCCTGCTGGAACATCTGTTTGGATAACCTCAATATAAAAAAGACGGACGCCTGCGTGAAGTGATATAGTGATGGTAGACACTAAAAAGAGTGTCTACCATCACTATTTTTTATGTTAAGATAAAAGAAAGGAGTTGATCAAAATGGGAAGACCAAAAGGCGGAACAAATATTACCCACAACAAAGAGGAAAAGTTGAAATTGGTAAAACGTATGCTAAACGGTGAAAGCGGTGTACAGTTACAAAAAGAAACAGGCATATATCATTCGCAAATTCACAAATGGACAAAACAATATTTAGAGGGTGGAGAAGCTGCGCTTGTAAACAAGAGAAAGCCCGGCAATCCTTTGGCAAAGTATGAACGCAGAAAAGAACTTACGCCAACAGAACAATTAGAATACAAGATTGCTTTGTTAGAGCGAGAACTGTTAAAGAAAGATGGGGAAATTGTGCGGTTAAAAAAATCCATAGAACTCGAAAGGGGCGATGCCAAAAGAAAGTGATTCAGCAAATCTATGCTTGCGTTGAAAAGGAAAGCGAGCATCATTCTGTAAAGGAATTGTGCGATGTGTATGAGGTATCTCGTTCTGGCTATTACAAATGGTTGAAACGAAAAGGGGCTTTGAATCGTTACGAACAGCAACGACAGGAATTGGATTATTATGTTGCAGACATTTATTCTCACTATCCGTCACAGGGATACAGAAGCATTGCGGATACTCTGTTGAATCAATACGGTTGGGTGGTTTCGGATGTTTCTGTGTTCAAATCTATGCAACGGTTAGGAATTACCGGCTTTGTCAGAAAGCAAAAAAGTCCGACACCTATCGGTGCCGAACACAACAGATTCTCCAATGTCCTTAATCGTGATTTCTATTCAGACAAGCCTATGCAAAAACTGGTTACTGACGTTACTTACATCAAAAACAAAGGAAAATGGTACTATCTGGCTTGCTATCTGGATCTGTTCAACAACGAGATTGTAGATTGGGAACTGAGCGATGTTTTTGACAATCTCCTTGTGATGAGGCCGGCTAAACGGATTCTTGAAAAAGCAAAAAGTACCGGCACCCCCATCCTTTTGCACAGCGATCAGGGTGTCCAGTACTCCTCAGCAGGTTATTGCAACCTACTTAAATCTTACAATACAATTCAAAGCATGTCAAGAGCCGGAACGCCAAGAGACAACGCTGTTATGGAGTCCTTCTTTGGCCGCTTCAAAGATGTTATGTCATCACACTTCCAATATTGGAAGTGTGATGACATACACAAGGTAGTTGCCGACACGATTCATTACTTCAACTACATACGACCTGTTCGAAAGCTCAAAAGAAAACCGCCAGTCCAATACAGACTTGAACTGGCAGCTTAATTCTTTCCTTTTTGTGTCTACTAACTATTGACTATTTCACGCCTGCGTCCGTCTTTTTTAATTTTGCTTCTGCACCAATTTGTATTCATCGTAAAACCGAAACAGAGGGCAAGAGCTCGATCGATTGGCGGAAAAGCGCGCCATGTCATCCTCGTCAAATCCGCCAATCGTATCGCAGACATATTCTTCGGTCTCATCGTCGTATGTAAAATAGGCACAATGCTCGCACTGATCCATTTATGGTCGCCTCTTCTCGGTATAATAAAGCTATTATACCATGCTCCCACACACATTGCAACTCGCACTACGGACTGTCCGTTTTAGCGGTACGCACTCGTCTTTGAGTTTCGGCCGTGCTCGTCTGCCAATTTCTGCTATCGGTAAGTTCGCACAATGACGTTTGCAACAGCGGTTCAATTTCGCCGCGCTGACGGCGGCTCTTTTCACCTTGTTGCGGCACAGAGCTTTACACCAACGCAAAAGGGACACCCTTTCGGATGTCCCGTGGAGATAAGCTGTTTTGTACAGTGCGGTGGTTTGATCTCGTCTATGAGTTTCGGTACAGCGAATACGGGCGGTGCAATCCCCCGGTCCTAAAAACGCGCACCCCGGCGCGTTTTCTTTACGGACCGCTTCGATCCCGCTTATCATTTCAAAGAAAAAGCACAGACCACAAAAGTGGTCTGTGCTTTTTTGGTGGAGATAAGCGGGATCGAACCGCTGACCTCTTGAATGCCATTCAAGCGCTCTCCCAGCTGAGCTATACCCCCATGTCGTTTGCGACGAGATTTACTTTACCATATTTCATTTTTATTGTCAACCCTTATTTTCCCCCTCAAAAAAATTTTTCGAATTTTTTCAAATAAGTGTTGACATTTCAAAACGATATGCTATACTGTACTTGTAATCGTTACAAATTTGAAACGATTACAGAAACGGAGGAGCGTTATGAATCGAGAGAAATTAAGCGCTGAACTCCGGCAGAGCGGTCTTTGTCCCACACAGCAACGGATCGCGGTGTACGAATATCTGATACAGCACCGCACGCACCCCACCGCCGATACCGTGTATCGTGCTTTGGTAGAAAAGTATCCGACGCTGTCGCGCACCACGGTGTACAACACCGTCCGCGCCTTGGCGAAAGTGGGACTCATCCGTGTGGTCACCATCGATGCCGACGAACAGCATTTTGATGCCGGTATCGAAGATCACGGGCATTTTCGATGTTCCGAGTGTGGAAAGCTATATGATTTTTCACTCACGGCCGACACGGTACGCCCCCTGCTCCCCGACGGCTTTTCGGTCGGGATGTGGGACGTGTACATGACCGGGATCTGCCCCAACTGTCAGTCCAATCAATAAAAAATTAAATTTTTGGAGGAAAACAATTATGAAAAAGTACGTTTGCTTAGTATGCGGTTACGTTCACAACGGTGACGAGGCTCCCGCCTCCTGCCCCATCTGCCAGGCACCGGCGGAGAAGTTCAAGGAAGCGGCTCCTGCTCCGGCAGCAAAAGACGATGCTTCGACGGCTGTCACCGCCTACAAGTGGGCAGATGAGCACCGCGTCGGCGTGGCACAGGGTGTTGAGCCGGAGATCATCGAGATGCTGCGCGCGAACTTCAGCGGTGAGTGCTCCGAGGTCGGTATGTATTTGGCGATGTCTCGTGTAGCACATCGTGAGGGCTATCCCGAAATCGGTCTGTACTGGGAAAAAGCGGCTTATGAGGAAGCCGAGCACGCAGCAAAATTCGCCGAGTTGTTAGGCGAAGTCGTCACCGACAGCACCAAGAAAAACTTGGCGATGCGTGTTGAAGCCGAATACGGCGCAACCGATGGTAAAATGCAGCTTGCCCGCAAAGCGAAGGAACTCGGCTATGACGCCATCCATGATACCGTGCACGAAATGGCAAAGGATGAAGCGAGACACGGCCGCGCGTTTGAGGGTCTTCTTAACAGATATTTTAAGTAAGTTGTAAATCCCCAAAAGATATGCTATCATAATGGTAGCATATCTTTTGTTTTTTAGGAGGGGTTATATGAAAAAAGGCGTTGTTCTCTTATTCGCGTTGCTCCTTATACTAACCATGTTGGCAGGATGCGGTGAGGATAAACAATCCAACGAAACCGCTACTACCACGGAAAGCGCCACCACTACCACGGTATTGGATGATACTGCAACGACGACCGTAGCAGATGCGATCGTAACGACCACAACCACCACGGCAATGACAACCACCACTACAACTACCGCTAAGCCGACCGAGGGCGTGAATATCGTTGATCCGAAAGACTACAAGGATACCTATTATTATGTCGGTGCATTGCAGCCGGACGGCAGCGGCTTGGTTCGTCCCCGTATCTTGTTTGAGGGGGAATACGCGGTCGTTATGCATTATATGTACTCTGCCACCAAAGATGATAACGATCAACAGCCGTTTGAATACGGCGGAAAAACCTATTACGGTCAAGGCGAAGGCATGTCACCGTATCAATTTGAATTGACGTCAACCGAGATCCTTGTTAAAGACCCGAACAACAACGGCGCTGTCATTATGAAACTGGTACTGCTAAGCAACGGTAACATGAAGGTAACTGCCACTACCGACAATTACTTCCCCCTGGGTTTAACACTCACCCCCACCGCTCAATGACAAAAACGCGTGAAGCCAAGCTTCACGCGTTTTTTACTGTTTTACAGGATATCCCGCGGCGGCAACTGCCGCCTTGGCGAGAATGTCGGTCGGGTCGACCGTATCGTTTGAGGAAATATCGTAGTTTTCAAAGGCGATCGGCAGTTCCGTACAGCCGAGCACGATCCGCTGTGCACCCATCTCACGCATACGCTGTAACTCTTGTTTGAGCAGCGTTGTATCAAAACTATTCGCACCGGCTTTGACGCCGTCATAGATCAGGCGCATGACCTCGCGTTGCCCGTCGGCATCGGGAGAGACGGTTTGAATACCTGCCCTCGCTAATTCTTTTTGATACACACCCGACTGCACCGTGCCGTCTGTTGCGAGCAAGCCCACGCAGGTGACTGCCTCGCGTTTGAGCGCCGTCGCGGTCTCACGGATCATGTTCATGACAGGGATAGGTGAACCGTTAACAATCTCCTCGTAAAAATAATGTGATGTGTTGCAAGGGATCAGTAAAAAATCCGCCCCCATAGCGGCAAGTTTTTCCGCCGATTCCAGAATATACGGCACGGGAGATTCCCCGCCTGAAAGAATAGCTTTTGTGCGATCCGGAATACCGGTATGGCAATCCATATAGATGCGGATATGCTCCGCATCGTTGTGAGCATCGGTAGATTCGAGCACCTTACGAAACAGATCCAACGTTGCCATCGGTCCCATCCCGCCGATAATGCCGATCGCTTTTTTCGACATACGATCCTCTCCTTTGCTTGTATTGTATCACAACTCAGCGTATCCTGCAAGGTCGTAAATTTTTGCCTGTTTTTCTTAGATTTCCCCTTGTACCCCCATACAAAATATGATATGCTAATATATATTATAATTTTAAAGAGGGGGATGTATAACATGGTATTCAGCAGTCTTGAATTCTTGTTCGTGTTTATTCCCCTCATTTTTGCAGTCTACTACCTTGTTCCGCCAAAATTCCGCAACGTTTCGTTGCTGATCGGCAGTATCGCATTCTACGTATACGGCACGTTAGATCAACCGCTGTATATTCTTCTTTTCTTGCTGACCTCGGTAGTGAACTGGTTTGTAGGCTTGCGCATTGCGCGCAGCAAACAGCACCGTCGTTTGTGGCTCATCATCGGTCTGTTATACGACTTCAGTTGGCTAATTCTGTTTAAGTACGTTGGCTTTTTCTTCAAAACAGCACAGCGTGTACTGAATCTGGTGTGGCCCCTATCCGGCATTGAATTGCCGATGGTGGATCTGCTGTTACCCATCGGCATCAGCTTCTACACCTTCCAGATCGTTTCGTATTTGATCGACGTGTATCGCGACACCGTTCCGGCAGAACGCTCGCTCATTCGTTTGGCAACCTATCTGTATATGTTCCCGCAGTTGATCGCCGGTCCTATCGTCACGTATTCACAGGTCGGTGAGCAGCTGTACCACCGTGATCTGTCGCCGTCGCGCACCAACGAGGGATTAAAAGATTTTACGATCGGTTTGGGCTTGAAAGTGTTGCTTGCCAATCGTATCGGCAATCTGTGGACGGACGTCAGCGATATCGGGTTTGACAGCATCTCCACCCCGCTCGCGTGGATAGGTATGATCGCTTTTGCCTTGCAGATCTACTTCGATTTCTACGGCTATTCTCTGATGGCGATCGGTCTTGGCAAAATGCTGGGCTTTGATTTCCCTGATAACTTCCGCCATCCGTATATGGCGTTGACCGTCACGGATTTTTGGCGTCGCTGGCATATCACGCTCGGCTCGTGGTTCCGCGATTATCTGTATATCCCGCTCGGCGGCAACCGCGTGAGTATCCCGCGGCATATCATGAACATGTTGATCGTATGGCTGTGCACCGGTTTTTGGCACGGCGCGAACTGGAATTTTATCTTGTGGGGATTCCTCTTCTTTGTGTTGTTGGTACTGGAAAAATATGCGATCAAATCGACGTTGGAGCGTTACCCGATACTCGGACACGGGTATATGTTCTTAATTATCCCGATATCCTTTTTGATCTTCGCCATCACGGATCTGTCGCAGTTGGGTATTTACTTTGAGCGACTTCTCCCCTTCCTGCCGGGCGAACCGATCAACGTCTTTGACGGCGACTGGCTGAAATACGGCAAAACATACGGTCTGCTTATCCTTGTCGGTCTGGTATTCTGCACAAAATGGCCCAGACGATTGTACGAGCGTATCAAAGACTCTATTTGGGGCACACTTATTTTGCTTGGCATTTTTTGGGGATCGGTCTATTACCTGTATCTCGGCTTAAACGATCCTTTCTTGTATTTCCGCTTTTAGGAGGAGCACTTTATGAAAAAGTTTATGCAGCACTCGTATATGATCCTGCTGATTCTCACGTGCGTGATCGTTGTCCCGACAACGTTGTTATTGCAATCCTGCGGCAACGAACCGATCGACGAACCGCTGGATCCCTCCACCACGGTTACCACAACAACCGAGAGCACAACCACCACGACCACGAATTCGGAAAATCCGACTGTGAGAGTGACAACCACGACCGCTACATCGACAACTACCCGCACCACCGCCTCCACCACGTTCCCGAACGCGGGAGACAAGGTATCCTTTTCAGATACGCTGTTCATCGGTGACTCCCGTACAGTCGGGTTGCGTGATTACGGCAAAATCTCGGATGCGACTTTCTTCTGCGCGGTGTCACTCAGTTCCAGTGTGATACTGTCAAAATCCGCAGAGGTCAGCGGTTACGGTGAAATCACGTTGGCAGATCTGCTCACGAAAAAGCAGTTCAAGACCGCTTATATTATGCTCGGCATTAACGAAATCGGCGGAACACTTTCCGGTATTGCCCAAAAATACCAGAAGATCATTGATGTCATCCATGAAAAGCAGCCAAATACACTCGTCGTCGTACAATCCACGCTGCACGTCAGCCAAACACGCCACGAAAAGGAGATCGCGAAGGGCGGGCACTTTAACAACAACCGCATCAACGATCTCAACACTCTCTTGGCAGGCCTTGCCAACGGTACAACCGTACAGTATCTTGACATGAATCCAATGTTTGACGATGAATACGGTTGCATGATGACAGAAGCCGCTGCCGGCGACGGTATTCATATCAAGGCAAAATATTATCTGCTGTGGCGCCAATATCTTGACGA
>JAZNRA010000176.1:0-17274 GCA_045590415.1 Acutalibacteraceae bacterium
ACGTGTCCACCATCTGTATCGGCATGGCTGCCAGCATGGGTTCGTTCCTGCTGGCTGCCGGCACAAAGGGCAAGCGCTTGGCGCTTCCGAACAGCGAGATCATGATTCACCAGCCGCTCGGCGGTGCCAAAGGGCAAGCGAGTGACATCAAGATTCAGGCGGAGCACATTCTGTTTATCCGCAACCGTATGAATACCTTGCTGTCCGAAATGACCGGTCAACCGCTCGACGTCATCGAGAAGGATACCGACCGCGATAATTGGATGACGGCTGAGGATGCCGTGAAATACGGTCTGATCGATAAAGTGATCGAAAAGAGGATTTAACCCATGCCGAAAAATGAGGATAACCGTACTGTCTGCTGCTCCTTTTGCGGAAAAGCACAAGACGAGGTATATCGTCTGATTGCCGGTCCCGGTGTGTATATCTGTAACGAGTGTGTGGAATTGTGCAGCGATATTTTGGAGGATGGCACCCATTTTTCCAAAAAGCGCGCGCAGGATGCGGAAGGTTCCTTTGTGTTACCGACGCCCAAGGAGATCAAAAAGTCGCTGGATGAGTACGTCATCGGTCAGGATGCCGCGAAAGTTGCCTTATCGGTTGCCGTGTACAACCATTACAAGCGCATCTACTGCGGCAACGATCTGGATATCGAGATCGGTAAAAGTAACGTGTTGTTGCTCGGACCGACCGGTGTCGGCAAAACGGCGTTGGCACAAACACTTGCCAAAACGCTCAACGTGCCGTTTGCCATTGCGGATGCGACGACGTTGACCGAGGCCGGTTACGTCGGCGAAGACGTAGAGAACATCCTGCTTCGTTTAATTCAAGCGGCAGAGGGGAACGTGGAGCGCGCTGAACGCGGTATCATCTACGTGGATGAGATCGATAAGATCGCGCGCCGCAGTGAGAATCCCTCCATTACCCGCGACGTCAGCGGCGAGGGTGTACAGCAGGCGCTTCTTAAAATTTTGGAAGGAACGATTTCCAACGTTCCTCCGAACGGCGGCCGCAAACACCCGCAGCAGGAGTTTATTCAGATCGATACCAGTAACATTCTTTTTATCCTGGGCGGTGCGTTTGACGGTATTGAAAAGACTGTCGAAAAACGCATTTCCTCCGGTGCAATGGGCTTCGGCAACGAAGTCAAATCCAAAAAGGATATGGAGCAAGGCGAGATGTATCGGCAGGTTGTACCGCAGGATTTGGTCAAGTTTGGCTTGATTCCGGAACTGGTGGGTCGTATGCCGGTTATTACGGCACTGCAGCCGTTGGATGTAGATGCACTTGTTAAGATTTTGAGCAAACCGAAAAACGCGCTTTTGAAGCAGTACACCGGCTTGTTTAAGTTGGACGACGTGGAGTTGGAGTTTGCACCGGATGCGTTAAAAGCGGTGGCGGAAAAAACGTTACAGCGCAACACGGGTGCCAGGGGCCTGCGGTCGGTTATGGAGGAAGTATTAACCAATCTCATGTTTGAGGTGCCGTCGGATCCTACCGTGGAAAAAGTCGTTATCACCCGTGCTTGCATTGAGGATAACGCATCTCCGGAGTTTGTGAAAAACCCCGATAGAAAGCCGAATCGTATTAAGACGCCCGGCAAGAAAACGGTACGCCGCAAGGTGACGGCATAAATATTCGTTTTGAATCGTTGGCAGTCGGTTTTGCGACCGACTGCTGACTTTTCCATATATACCCCGTTTCCCGACAACGCATGCTTACGTTGTCTGCTTTAGGAGTGAAAAATAATGATGGCATTGCAAAAGCGGATCTCCCGCGTATCCACATTGCCGCTGCTTGCTTTGCGCGGTTTAGTGGTTTTTCCCAACACTACCGTTCAGTTTGAGGTAGGACGTGAAAAATCCATTCAGGCCTTGCAGGAAGCTGTGAATACCGACCAGTTGATTTTTTTGGTCACCCAACAGAATACGGCAGATGAAGATCCGACACCGGAAGCGTTGTGCAAGACCGGTGTGGTCGTTCGGCTGCAGCAGGTGCTACGTATGCCGTCGGATACGGTGCGCGTAAAGGTAGAAGCATTGTACCGCGCACGCGTGCGCGGTTTTGCACAGACGGAACCGTTTATGGTCGCAGAAGTCAGGGAATGTGTCACGCGGCCCATGGCGGATAAGGACGGAGAAACCGCCTTTTTCCGCAAATGCCGTGACTATTTCCACCAATACATAGAACTGAGTCCCGAAGTACCCGACAGTGCTGTCAGCGATCTGATGATGGTGCGCGATAACGGCATCTTTGCCGATCGCATCGCGGATATTTTACCTGCTGCGGCGGAGAATAAGCAAAAGGTGCTCGACGCCTTGTCGCTTGAAAAGCGTTTCCGCGAGCTGCTTCGCATCCTTGCTGACGAGGTGCGTATCGCTGAATTAGAGCGCGGTATTGAGCGTCAGGTACAGTCTGCAATCGATAAAAATCAGCGCGATTATTATTTGCACGAGCAGATGCGCGTCATCGCCTCCGAGCTTGGAGAAGAAGACGATCCTGCGGGCGAAGCGGATGAACTGCGCGGAAAAATCAAAGCACTCGCACTTCCCTCCGAGATCGAAGAAAAACTGCTCAAGGAATGCAACAAATTGGCGAAGATGCCGTTCGGTTCCCATGAAGCGACGGTGGTTCGTAACTATCTGGATACTTGTTTGGATCTTCCGTGGCATACGTTCTCGGAGGAGATCTTGGACGTTTCCCGTGCACGGAGTATCCTTGATCGCGATCATTACGGTTTGGAAAAGGTCAAAGAGCGCATTTTAGAAGTGCTCGCAGTCCGTAGCTTGACCGGCGGTACAAAAGGTCAGGTCATTTGTTTGGTCGGCCCTCCCGGTGTCGGTAAGACTTCCATTGCACGCTCGATCGCCGAATCACTTGGACGTTCTTACGTCCGTGTGTCGCTCGGCGGCGTGCGTGATGAGTCGGATATTCGCGGACATCGCCGCACTTATATCGGCTCCATGCCCGGTCGGATCATCCGCGCGGTTGAAAAGGCGAAGACCTCTAACCCGCTTATTTTGCTGGATGAGATCGATAAATTGGGAAGCAGCTATAACGGTGATCCGTCCTCTGCCTTGTTAGAGGTGTTGGATACCGAGCAAAACAACGCTTTTGTGGATCATTATTTGGAAATACCGTACGATCTGTCACAGGTGCTGTTTATCACCACAGCTAACAATGCCGAAAACATTCCGGCGCCGCTGTTTGACCGTATGGACGTCATCACGCTGTCCAGCTACACGGCGGAAGAAAAATTCCACATTGCGCGCAACCATTTGATCAAAAAGCAATTGAAATTGAACGGATTAGATACCCGAAAGCTGCGGATCAGTGATGCGGCGTTGCGTCTGATGATCGACGGGTACACCCGTGAGGGCGGCGTGCGTAATCTGGAGCGTTTGATTGCGAAAGTTTGCCGCAAGCGGGCGCAAGAATTGGTTTCTGAAATGTCTTGCAAGGTGACCGTCAGCGAGAAGTTGTTGGCAGACTATTTGGGGCCCCGCCGTTTTAAAGAAGAAACGCACGCGGGTACTGACGAGGTAGGCGTTGTTAACGGGCTTGCCTGGACGGCGGTCGGCGGGGAGACCATGCCCGTCGAAGTTGCCGTTTTAGACGGCAGCGGCAAGATCGAACTCACCGGATCGCTCGGTGACGTAATGAAAGAATCCGCAAAAGCCGCAATCAGTTACGTGCGTTCCCGTGCAGATCGTTGGAATATTGCAGACGATTTTTACAAAACGAAAGACATTCATATCCACGTGCCGGAAGGTGCTGTGCCCAAAGACGGTCCTTCTGCCGGTGTGACCATGGCAACGGCTATGGTGTCGGCTTTAACGGGAATTCCCGTTCGTCACGACGTGGCAATGACCGGTGAGATCTCGTTGCGCGGCAGAGTGTTGCCGATCGGCGGTCTTAAAGAAAAAACCATGGCCGCTTATCGTCATCACATGAAAACGGTGGTCATTCCGCAGGATAACGAGCCGGATCTGTCAGAGGTGGATGAAGTGGTCAAAAACAACATTCGCTTTGTGACCGCGCGCACGATGGATACGGTCATCGAAACCGCACTGCTAATGTAAGAAGAAAGAGAGGGGATCGTTATGAAAATCGAATCGGCTGTATTTGAAACCTCTGCCGGTGTTTCCGGTCAGTTAATTGCTTCCACTTTGCCGGAAATTGCCTTTTCCGGTCGTTCCAACGTGGGCAAGTCCTCTCTGATCAACAAGCTTCTCAACCGTAAGTCCTTAGCACGTACCAGTGCGACCCCCGGTAAAACTGCTACCATCAATTTCTATAAGCTGGATACGATGCGCTTGGTCGACCTTCCCGGGTACGGTTATGCCAAATTGTCCAATGCTGAAAAAGTACGGTTTAGCCAAACGATCGAGCATTATTTTGATGACGATCGAGATCTGCGGCTTGTCCTGCAACTGATCGACATGCGTCATCCGCCGACCGCCAACGATTTCCAAATGCTGGAGTATTTGGTAGAGTGCGAAATCCCGTTTGTGATCGTTTTAACAAAGGCGGATAAGTTGAACAAAACCGAGCGTGAAAAACGACTGGAATCCTTGCAGGAAGAACTTTCCGATTTTGACGGAGTAGAATGTGTTCCGTTTTCGGCTGTAAACGGCGAGGGCGTTGATGCTCTGCGCGCCATTTTGGATGAGGTAACAAGCGAGTCGTAAATCTTTTTCATGTTCTGTCATGAATCCCCTTGTTTGTCGTGTATTATCCGTGCAGCGGGATATACTATTAACGACTTCAAATAAAGGAGGGGTTATGATGGATATGAACAACTGTCAGGCGAACAAGTCAATTCATTGCTCGGTGGAGCAGTGCCGTTACCATTGCGGTACCGATAACTACTGCTCGCTGAACGCGATTCAGGTGGGTACGCACGAGAAAGATCCCACCGTTTGCCAGTGCGTTGATTGCCAGTCTTTTGAAAAGAAATAAATAACAACAAAAAAGAAGTCACACGAAAAGTGTGACGGCTTTTTACATACGTTTAGTTTTCTGCAACCAAATCTTTCATGGTATAATAACCGGCGGGTTTGCCCACCAAAAAGAGTGCGGCATTGATTGCGCCGACGGCAAAGACACTCTTGGAGGTGGCGGAATGGGAAAGCGTGATACATTCGTCACGACCGGCGAACAAGACGTCGTGCTCGCCGACGATCGTGCTGCCGCGAATCGAACTGAAACCAATCTCATGCGGCTCGCGTTTTTGACGAACCGCGTGGCGGTCAAAGACGTAGGCAGGGGAGTAGGGAAGCCCCTCTTTGACGGCATCCCCCAACATAAGTGCTGTGCCGGAGGGTGCATCGATCTTTTGGTTGTGGTGTTTTTCAATGATCTCCACGTCAAACGACGTTCCCAGCACGGATGCCGCCTTTTTCGCCAGTTCCGCAAGCAAGCTGATACCGAGTGACATATTGGCACTGGAAAAGACCGCTGTTTCACGGGATACCTCTTGGATGGCTTGCAACTGGTCGTCTGAAAGGCCGGTGGTGGCGATCACGATGGGAAGCTTATTTGCTTTCGCATATGCCAGTACACCGTCTAACATAGCGGGATGTGAAAAATCAACGATCACGTCTGCCTTAACAGAGCATGCGGCGGGATCGGCAAAGACGGGGTAAGCCGACGATTCGGTGTTGATATCAAAGCCCGCAACGATCTCGCAGTCGGTACGCTCGGCGACACACTGCGTGATGGTTTTTCCCATTTTACCGTTGCAACCGGAAAGAATGATACGAGTCATAGTAAACTCCTTTAAATCAAGTGATAGCGTTTTAAAACGTCCGTCATGTTTTGTTTCGTGGCATCGGTCATGTTGTAGAGCGGCAAGCGGCAGTCACCGACTGCCATGCCCATTTGATTCATCGCCTCTTTGACGGGAATCGGGTTAACGTCCATGAACAGCGCATTGGCAAGCTCCAGATATTTTAACTGCAATTCCAACGATAACTGCACGTTTCCGTCAAACCATGCTTTGCAGATGTCGTGCGTTTCCTGCGGTACGACGTTGGAAAGCACTGAAATCACACCTTTTCCGCCGAGCGCCAGGATCGGCACGATCTGATCGTCGTTGCCGGAATAGATGGGAATATCGCAAAGTGCGGCGATCTCAGCCGTTTCCGACATATTGCCGTTTGCTTGTTTCAAGCCGACAATGTTGGGAATCTTGGCAAGCTCTGCGACTGTTTTCGGCTGCAGATTGACGCCCGTGCGTGATGGCACGTTATACAGAATGATCGGAAGATCCACCGAAGCGGCGATCTTGGTGTAATGCGCGATCAGACCGCGCTGTGAGGTTTTGTTATAGTACGGGGTGACCAACAACAAACCGTCTGCGCCCATGGCCTTCGCTTCACGGGACATATAAATGCAGTGATCGGTATTGTTGGAGCCGGTACCGGCGATCATCGGCACGCGACCGTTGGTTTGCTCAATGGCAACCTCGAATGCGTGCAGATGCTCGTCGTCTTCTAATGTGGGGGCTTCTCCTGTGGTGCCGACGGAAATGATGGCATCCGTTCCGTGTGTGATCTGAAAATCGATCAGTTCACGGTACTTCTCGTAATTGACACGTCCGTCCCGTTCCATGGGGGTGACCAGCGCAACGCCGGCGCCGGTAAAGAGTACGGATTTACTCATGCACAGCCCTCCTATTTATTGTGTTAGTCCATATATCCTTCCGCACAGAGCAATTCGGCCAGCAGAACAGCACCGCCTGCGGCACCGCGCAGCGTGTTGTGAGATAAGCCAACGAACTTGTAATCGTACTGCGTATCTTCACGCAGACGGCCGAGGGATACAGCCATGCCGCCCTCTAAACCGCGATGCAGATTGGCTTGCGGCATGTTATCCTCTTCAAAGTAGTGCAGGAACTGCTTGGGGGCACTGGGTAATTCAAGCTCCTGAGGACGGCCCTTAAAGGATTTCCAGGTTTCGATGATCTCTTCCTTGGAGGGCTTGTTTTCAAAGCTGCAGAATACGGCGGCAAAGTGACCGTCGGATACCGGCACGCGCAAGCACTGTGCCGTAATTTCGGGAGACGTCGCGTTGACGATCACGCCGTTTTCAACCTTACCCCAAATTTTCAGCGGCTCTTTCTCGGATTTTTCCTCCTCACCGCCGATATAAGGGATCACGTTGTCCACCATTTCGGGCCAGCGCTCAAAGGTCTTGCCGGCACCGGAGATCGCTTGATAGGTGCAAACCAGCGATTTGGTGATGCCCCACTTAGAGAGCGGGAAGAGGGCCGGCACGTAGCTTTGCAGCGAGCAGTTGGATTTGACGGCGATAAAGCCGCGCTTGGTGCCCAGACGCATGCGCTGAGAAGCGATAACCTCCATGTGGGAATCGTTAAGCTCGGGGATGATCATCGGAACGTCCGCTGTGCCGCGATGGGCACTGTTGTTGGACACAACGGGGCATTCCGCTTTCGCATATGTTTCTTCCAATGCGCGGATCTGATCTTTCGGCATATCCACGGCACAGAACACGAAATCTGCTTTTGCGGCGACTTCTTCCACGTTTGCGGCGTCATACACCATCATATTTTCCAATTTTTTCGGCATCGGAACGGTCATAGCCCAACGGCTGCCGATCGCCTCTTTATACGTCTTCCCGGCGGAACGGGGGCTTGCCGCGAGGACAGAAACCTCAAACCACGGGTGATCGGCGAGCAAGGTCGCGAAACGCTGACCAACCATGCCGGTACAGCCGATAATACCTACTTTGTACGTTTTCATACGGAATTTCCTTTCTTTTTACCTGCTGTTTGGAAATGAGGGATAAAACTTGACTTTTTCCGGCTACTATTGTACCATTAAGTATCTGATATGTCAATAAATTCGGCGGAGAGAAACCATGAAACGACAAGACTTTTTTTATCATTTGCCGGAGGAGCTGATCGCGCAGGAGCCGATCGAACCTCGCGATCATTCGCGTATGCTGGTGCTGGACCGTTTGTCGGGTACACGAACAGATCGGCATTTTTACGATATTGTGGAATATTTGAAGCCGGGGGACTGTCTGATCCTGAACGACAGCCGTGTGCTTCCCGCACGATTATACGGTCATCGTGAGCCGACCGGCGGCGCTGTTGAACTGCTGCTGTTAACGGCGAAAGGAGCCGACGTGTGGGAGGTGTTGGCAGGCCCCGGGCGAAAAGCACGCCCCGGCGACATGCTGACCTTCGCTGACGGTTTGCTCAAAGCGGAGGTTATGGAAGTTACACCGGACGGTAACCGCTTGGTGAAATTTTTCTATGAAGGTAATTTTTATGAGATTTTAGAGCGCATCGGTCAAATGCCGCTCCCACATTATATTACGCATGAACTGAAAGATAAAGAACGGTATCAAACCGTGTATTCCAAAGACCTTGGTTCCGCTGCAGCCCCCACAGCCGGTTTACATTTTACACCGGAATTGCTTAACAAACTCAAAGAAAAAGGGGTAAAGATTGGGTTTGTAACCTTACACGTGGGATTGGGCACGTTCCGTCCTGTAAAGGCAGATAACATTACAGATCATAAAATGCACTCCGAGCATTATGAACTATCCGAGCAAACGGCCAAGTTGATCAACGAGACCAAGAAAAACGGTGGTCGTGTCTTTGCCGTTGGTACCACCAGTTGTCGCACGCTGGAAAGTGTCGGCGTAGGTGAGGACGGGCTGGTACATCCTGCAGACGGTTGGACGGACATTTTTATTTATCCCGGCTATACCTTCAAAGTATTGGACGGGCTGATTACCAACTTCCACTTGCCGGAAAGCACGCTGATTATGTTGGTGAGTGCGTTTGCGGGTTATGAAACGACCATGGATACCTATCGTTACGCAGTGGAAGAACGGTACCGATTTTTTAGCTTTGGTGATTCGATGATGATCCTCTAACGGGAGAGTGAGTATGAAGATTTTGAAAACCTGCGGTGCGGCGCGCCGCGGTGAGTTTGAAACACCGCATGGGACGGTGCAGACACCCGCATTCATGAACGTTGCGACCTGCGGCGCTATCAAAGGTGCGGTTTCCGCGTATGATCTTTCGGACATCAAATGTCAGGTGCAGCTTTGCAATACCTATCATTTGCACCTGCGTCCCGGCGACGAGTTGGTTCATGAGTTGGGTGGCCTACATACGTTTACCGGTTGGCAAGGCCCGATTTTGACCGACAGCGGCGGGTTTCAGGTGTTTTCACTTGCCAATCTGCGGAAGATCGAAGAAGAGGGAGTAACCTTTTCTTCACACATTGACGGACGGCGCTTGTTCATCGGTCCCGAGGAGAGTATGCGCATCCAATCCAATTTGGCTTCTACGATCGCGATGGCGTTCGACGAGTGCGTGGAAAATCCCGCCGAGTATGACTATTCTGCCCGCTCCTGCGAGCGCACGACACGCTGGCTCAAACGGTGTCAGGCAGAAATGAAACGGCTGAACGCTTTGCCGGAAACCATCAATAAGCAGCAAATGCTGTTCGGTATCAATCAAGGTTGCACCTTTGATGATCTGCGTGTGGCGCATATGCAGGAGATTGCGGAGCTCGATTTGGACGGGTACGCCATCGGCGGTCTCGCGGTGGGTGAGCCGGCAGAAGACATGTACCGCATCATCGAAGCGGTAGAGCCATATATGCCGAAAGAAAAACCGCGGTACTTAATGGGCGTCGGAACACCGGAAAATATTTTAGAGGGCGTTCACCGCGGTGTGGATCTCTTTGACTGTGTGATGCCGGCGCGTAATGCCAGACACGCGCACGTATTCACGTGGAGCGGGCATCGGAATATGCTTAATCAAAAATACGAGCACGATCTGTTGCCGCTTGACGAGGAATGCGATTGTCCGACTTGCCGCCGCCATTCGCGTGCATATATTCGTCACCTGTTTAAGGCAAACGAAATGCTGGCAATGCGGTTGTGTGTGTTGCATAACTTGTATTTCTATAACACTCTGATGGAGCGGATTCGTACTGCGCTGGATGAGGGCACTTTTGAGGAGTTTTATAACCGCTACGTCGGTGTTTTGGATCGTAGAATATAAGGAGGCAACTGCGTGAAAACACATTCTCTAAACGGACGGTGGCATATGGAGGGCGGCGGCTATTCCTGCGAGGGAACTGTGCCCGGTTCTGTCTATTCCTTTTTACTGGACAATGACTTGATGCCCGATCCGTATTATCGCGATAACGAGCTGGAAGCAACAAAAATTTTGGAAAATGATTTTACGTTTTCTAAAGTGTTTGACTTTCAGGTGCCCGATGCAAAGGTTTTATTGCGGTGTGAAGGGTTAGATACGCTTTGTGATCTGTATCTTAACGGTACACACGTGGCGTATACCGATAATATGCATCGCGTGTATGAATTCGATGTGACGGATGTTCTTAAAGCGGGCGAAAATGAAATTGTTGCACGTTTTTATTCTCCCAATAAATACATTAAAGCACTGCACGCAAAAGAGCCGCTCAGAGCGCCGTGGGATGCTTTGGTAGGGTTTAACTATATCCGCAAAGCAAGCTGTATGATGGGATGGGACTGGGGTCCCCGTCTGCCCGATGCGGGTATTTGGAAAGATATCTGCCTCGTGATTGTCGATTCAGATAGATTATCGGATGTTCATATCCTGCACCGACACGATGATGGCAAGGTGTTTGTAACACCATGCGTTACAACAGAGCGGGGGACTGCAGATATCGCTGTAACCGTTACTGCGCCGGATGGCAAGGTGTTCACCTTGCCCGCCAATACGGAAAGTCAAATTTGTAATCCGCAGCTTTGGTGGCCAAACGGTTTCGGCAAGGCAAACCTATATACTGTTTCGGTCGAATTGTATGAGAATGGATCGGTCGTGGATTCGGATACCAAGCGTATCGGCTTGCGCGAGATCAAGCTTGTTCGCGAAAAAGATGAATACGGCGAGAGCTTCTGCCACGAAGTGAACGGTGTTCGTATCTTTGCGATGGGTGCGGATTATATTCCGGAGGATAACATTCTTACTCGTATTACCAAAGAACGCAGCGAGACACTTTTGCGGCACTGTGTCGAGTGCCATTTCAACACCATCCGTGTGTGGGGCGGCGGTTTTTATCCGCACGATTTCTTCTTTGACCTGTGCGATGAGTTGGGTTTGCTTGTCTTCTATGATATGATGTTTGCTTGTATGGAGGTCCCGAGAGATCGTAAAATGCACGAAAACATCGTTGCCGAGGTTCGGGACAACCTTATCCGCACGCGTCATCACGCGTGTATAGCGCTTCTCTCCGGTAACAACGAAGTAGAGGAGATGCTGGAACACGATACGCGCGATGAGCGGGTGCGCGAGGCGTGCCAAGCCAATTATATTCACATATTTGAGCACCTTATCCCTGATGTGATCAAAGAAGTTTGTCCGTATCTGCCGTACGTACCGTCTTCGCCCAGCTCGTTTGGCTCGTTTATTGAACCCACCAATGAGAATTACGGTGATTGCCATTATTGGCAGGTGTGGCACGGCAGTAAACCGGCTATCGAATATCGCAACCATTATTTCCGCTATCTCAGCGAGTTTGGCTATCAATCCTTCCCGTGTGAGAAAACGGTTAATGCCTTTACGGAAGAAGGCGATCGCAACATTTATAGCCGTATTATGGATCTGCATCAGCGCAGTAACGGCGCCACGAAAAAAATTATTGGACCTATGGCGGACGTGTATCTGTATCCCACCGATTTCGGTACGTTGTTATATGCGTCACAGCTGATACAGGCAGATGCAATACGCAACTGCGTGGAACATCTTCGCCGTCACCGTGGCAGGTGCATGGGAGCACTGTATTGGCAGCTCAACGACATTTGGCCGGGACCGTCCTGGGCGAGTATTGATTCGTTTGGACGGTATAAGGCATTGCAATACGTTGCCAAGCGTTTCTTTGCGCCGATTATGATTTCGTGTGACGAGATAGGCGAGACCACTACGCGCCCGTATGCGGCAATGGAGCAAGGGTATCGCGATTACAGCACGCAGGCACATTTATCGGTTGCCAATGAAACCATAAACGATGTGACCGGCATTGTAAAATGGGAGTTGCGCTCGGCGGATAGCCAAATTCTGAAAAGCGGCAGTGAAACGATAACTGTGCCGGCTTTGACATCCGTATGGTTGGATAATATCGATTTTGAAAAAACGGACGTCCTGAACAATTATTTAAGTTATTCGTTTGAAGCGGACGGCGTAGCGGTTTCCGAAGGAACCGTCTCGTTTACCGCTCCGAAACACTACAACTTCAAAGACCCGAACCTGCGTTATGAAATTCACGGTAACGAGATCACGGTCTTTGCCGACGCATATGCTAAATCGGTCGAGATCTATTCACCCGACAGCGATTTTATTTTGAGCGATAACTATTTCGATATGAACGCAGGCAGCAAAACCGTGACCGTGCTTGAGGGTGACGTTAACAGCGTCTCCTTGCGCAGTGTATACGATATTCGATAAAAAGATGAAGAAATTGAAAATTTTTCTGTCTATGTCTTGCTATCGGTCATAAAATCCTGTATACTGAAAAGGTATTATTTTAGGAGGTAATAAACTATGTTTGATTTGTATTCCTTGGCAGCCGAAACGAACGTTGCTGACGACGCGGCTGCTGCAGGTGGACTGGGTGCCTTTATGCCCCTCATCATGATGGGTCTGTTGTTCGTGGTCATGTATTTTCTCATGATCCGTCCGCAGAAGAAAAAACAAAAAGAAGAGCAGAAAATGCGTGAGAGCATTCGTGTCGGTGATGAGATCACCACGATTGGCGGTATCCGCGGTCGTATCGTGAACATCAAGGAAGATGAGTTCGTCATTGAGACCGGTGCGGATCGCAACAAGATGGTCATCAAAAAGTGGGCGTTGCAAAGCTGTGATACGGTTCACGATGCAACCGACGACGATGACGACGATGACGATATCTAATCTTTCTGCTTGATTTCGGTACTATTTCTCTCGGCGTTGGAATATAGGTGTACTACCTGATATTTGCGTGGGGGGAAGAGTATGAGTACTCGCAAAGAGGTTTCAACAGCAACGAAAATTCTGCGTCCGCTGGGGTTAGGTCTCGGTATCGGTGTTATCGTGTGTGCGGTTATCTTGTTGATTGCCGCCGCGATTATGACGACCGGCATTTTCCCTGCATCGGCGGTGACTCCCGTTGCGCTTGCAACGGCGGCGGTGGCTTCGTTTGTAAGCGGTATTGTTGCAGCAAGGGTATCGCGCGAACGCGGGCTTTTGTATGGTGCAGGTGTTGGCTTGTTGCTGTTTTTACTTATCACGGTTGTCGGCATGGTTACGTCGCAAGAACTTCGCGGAACCATGATGTTGCTTAAAGCAGCGCTAACAATCGGTTTCGGTGCGCTCGGCGGTGTGCTGGGTGTCAACGTTAAGGCAAAACGTTAACTTAAAGCGGGACGGAGTTTTTCGTCCCGCTCTTGTTAAGGTCATAGAGCGGCATATCCGTTCTTTTTGTGGCATATAGTGATTGTGTGACAGAAAGGACGGACGCGTATGAAACGGACAAACTCTATTGCCATTTTTTTAAAACAAAACCGCCGGCTGCTGCTATTGCTCCTCTTGCCGCTGATCGGATGCATAAGCGGAATGGTCTTGTATTCACCGTTATCGACATCCTTGCCGGCAGAATGGTGGTCGCTGCTGCCGTTAACACCCGTGAGAGCCGATGCTGCGAGTGTGTTTTCGCAGTGGCTTTCCTCGTGCTTTCAGCCGCTTTGTTTGCTGGCGTTATTGTTCTTTTCGGGCGTATCCGCTTGCGGTGCACCGCTTGTGGTTTTAGTGCCGGTCTTTTGGGGAATCGGCTTAGGTCTCAGCGAGACCTATTACGCACAAAGCGGGATGAGTGGTTGGCTTGTCCTTGCCGTCGTACTGTTACCGCCCGCGATCATGGAACTGGTCGCGCTGCTCATGGCTTGCTCGGAAGCGTTGCGGCTGACGCTGCTTATGGCCGTACAGTTCTTACCGCGGTCAGCACGATGCGGCGGCCTGTGGCAGGATTTTCGGTTGTACTGCGTGCGCTTTTTAGTGTTGTTGGCTTTCGTTCTCGGTGCAGGTGCACTGGACGTGATATTGCGCCTTCTGCTTGGAGGGCTATTGTAGTAACAAAGAGGTGTTTCAAATGGCAGGATTTTTCGGAATGTTTGATGTCGGTAAGCCGGGTCCCGGCGTTTCCAAAAATGAGCCGAAAAAGAAACGGTTTTTTCTGTTTTGGGAGTTATATTTTCGGAAATTCTTCCGATTGATCATCGCCAACTTACTGTATGCGTTGGTGTCACTTCCCGTGGTAACGCGTGGATTGGCGGAAGCCGGTCTTGCTTTCGTCACCCGCAACTATGCAAGAGAAAAGCACGTGTTTCTGCCTTCTGATTTTTTTGATACCATCAAAAAGAACTGGAAACAAGCGCTGGCGGCGGGTATCCTGGAGCTCGTTATCAGTGCGTGCTTGATCTTCGATATTATCTACGCATGGAATTGGTTGAATGCGGTACAGAACTTTGAAATCATGCCCATGTTGTTCTTTGCGGTTTCGTTTTTCCTTGTGGTCATCTTCTGCTATGCACGGTATTATTTATACATGCAGATCATCACGTTCAAGCTGTCGTTTAAGCAGATCTGGAAGAATAGCTTGGTGCTTGCCATTGCCGGCTTCAAAGAGAATTTGATTATCTCACTTGCCTTACTCCTGGTTTATGCGCTGGCGGCGGTGCTGTTGCTCAATTGGTTTTGGTACGTGCTGGCGCCGCTGGTGATACTGTACGTGCTGTTGTTCCCGGCGTTCCGTTCATTCCTTATTCAATTCACGATCTTCCCGCTCATCAAACGCACGATCATTGACCCGTATTATAAGGAGCATCCCGAGGAGGATCTGGATAAACGTCACGATCTCAACTTGGACGTGGAGGAAGCCCCCCAAACAATGGTTGAGGATAGTGAGCAGGCAGAGGATCCGGATGTGATCTTCACGGACGTTGGAAAAGAAGAACTGCCCACCGAGAGCATCCCGAAGCAATACAGCGCAGAGGAGATGCGCAAAGGCCGCCGTTTACAGAAAAACACGAAAGACAGTGACGACGACGGCACGATCTGATTTATTAAATAAAAACAAAATGCTCGGCATTGGTAAACAGTACCAATGCCGAGCATTTTTACTTGCAAACTCATAAAAAGTGTGTTACACTGATATTGCCAAACTAACTGAATACGGTGTGAAATAGGGCGTATTTTTCTTTTTATGGGGATAATTACGCTTCGTTTTTGCAATCTATAATTGTTTGAATTTGATAAAAATGCAAATTCCGGCGATTGTAGGTTGTGTGCGTATGCACCTATTTCACATTCGGTTAGTTTGGCGACTATCGGAGTTTGCGTTTTTTGTGCGGTTACTTCGGTAGCCGCACTTTTTATTTTCCGAGGAGGAGTATGCATGAAAAAAGTAATTTCCGTTTTATTGACCGTTTGTTTGTTGCTTGCGGTGGTGCCGCTTGGTACGTTACCGGTAAGTGCAGAAACGAGTGGGGACTATACCTATACAGTAACAGACGGTGAGGCAACTATTACCGGTTATACCGGTGCGGGTGGGGACATTACCATTCCGTCCACACTCGGCGGCTATCCAGTGACGAGTATTGGGATGGATGCGTTTACTCATTGTGAAAGGCTTACATCTATCGCTATTCCCGATGGTGTAACCAGCATTGGGGATTACGCGTTTTGCAATTGTTCCGGTCTTACGTCCATCACCATTCCGGGTGGTGTTACCAGCATTGAAAGAGGTGCATTTTACAATTGTTCCTCTCTTACTTCTATCACCATTCCTGGCAGTGCCACTAATATTGGAAGTTATGCATTTTACAATTGTTCCTCTCTTACTTCTATCACCATTCCTGATGGTATAACCAACATTGGGGAGGGCGTGTTTACCAATTGTTTCAACCTTACATCTATTGTTGTTTCGGAGAATAATACGGCATATTCGTCGCAAGATGGGGCACTGTTTAATAAAGCAAAAACAACACTTATTTGTTGTCCTACAGGTAAAACGGATGCCTATACCGTTCCCGACGGAGTCACCAGCATTGGTGATGATGCGTTTTACAATTGTTCCGACCTTACGTCCATCGTCATTCCGAATAGCATCACCAGTATTGGGGATTCTGCGTTTTGTCATTGTTCCGGTCTTACATCCATCACCATTCCGGGTGGTGTTACCAGCATTGAAAGAGGTGCATTCTACGGTTGTTCCGGTCTTACGTCCATCACCATTCCGGGCAGTACTACTAATATTGGAGATTTTGTGTTTAACGGTTGTTCCGGTCTTACATCCATTGTCGTTTCGGAGAATAATACGGCATATTCATCGCAAGATGGGGTGCTGTTTAACAAAGCAAAAACCACGCTCGTTTACTACCCTGCGGGCAAAATGGGTGCCTATACCATACCGGATAGCATCAATAGTATTTGGGATTCTGCGTTTTGTCATTGTTCCGGTCTTACATCCATCACTATTCCGGATAGTGTGACCAGCATTGGATGGGATGCGTTTTACAATTGTGATAGCTTAACGGATGTATGGTATGCCGGTTCTGAAAGTGCTCAAAATAATATCTCGATTGGTGGTGGAAATGAGGAGTTGTTATCTGCCACTTGGCACTATAACGCTTGCCCCGTAGGTGCTGACCACACCTACGACGACGCGTACGATGCAGATTGCAACGTCTGCGGTGCTGTGCGTGAGGTTGCCGTGCGTGACGGTTGGGTGCTCGAAGGTGACGGCTGGAAATACTATGAGGATAACACCGCGCAAAAAGGATGGTTGCTTGTAAACGATACGTGGTATTTCCTGAACGACGACGGCGTGATGGCAACTGGTTGGCATTACATTGGTAGCACGTGGTACTACCTAAACGAAGGCGGTGCTATGCAGACCGGTTGGTTGCACGTTAACAACACGTGGTATTATCTGAATGCGGGCGGCGCGATGACCACCGGTTGGCAGTATATCGGCGGCACCTATTACTATATGAACGCGGGCGGCGCGATGACCACCGGTTGGCAGTATATCGGTGGGAGCTATTACTATTTGAATAAATCGGGTGGGATGCAGACCGGTTGGCTCAACCTTGGCGGCACATGGTATTATCTGAACGCGGGCGGTGCTATGCAGACCGGTTGGCAGTATCTTGGTAACACCTATTATTATTTCAATAAATCTGGTGCGATGCAAACGGGTTGGC
>JAZNRA010000177.1:0-2184 GCA_045590415.1 Acutalibacteraceae bacterium
TCACGCAGGGGGGTGAACCATTGACCGTTATACACGAGCTCTGCAAAGGTGATGGACAAGCGCTGTTTCTCGTGCAGGGTCATCTTATCCAGGCAGACGCTCTCAAGCACGCTGTGTGCTTTGTAGAGGATCGTACCGCCGGGCGTTTCATACACGCCGCGGCATTTCATGCCGACCAAACGGTTCTCCACGATGTCGATGATACCGATACCGTTGGCACCACCGAGTTCGTTGAGTTTGAGGATGATGTTCTTGGCGCTCATTTTTTCGCCATCCAGCGCTACCGGAACACCCTTTTCAAACTCCAGCGTGACGTAGGTCGGTTTGTCGGGAGCAGCGATGGGGGAAACACCCATCTCCAAGAAACCGGCTTTTTCGTACTGGGGCTCGTTGCCGGTATCCTCCAGATCCAACCCCTCGTGGGACAGATGCCAGAGGTTCTTATCCTTGGAATAGTTGGTTTCGCGGTTGATCTTGAGGGGAATGTTGTGAGCCTCGGCGTAGTCGATCTCTTCTTCGCGGGACTTGATATCCCACTCACGCCAGGGAGCGATGATGCGCATGTTCGGCACAAAATGCTTGAGCGCCAATTCAAAACGCACCTGATCGTTACCCTTACCGGTACAGCCGTGGCAGATCGCATCGGCATTTTCTTTGATAGCGATCTCCGCAAGTCCTTTGGCGATGCAGGGACGTGCGTGGCTCGTGCCGAGCAGATATTCCTCGTACACCGCGCCCGCTTTCATGGTGGGGATGATGTAGTTGTCAACGTAATCGTCCGTTTGATCCAACACGTACAGCTTGGAAGCCCCCGTTTTGATGGCTTTCTCCTCCAAGCCGTCCAACTCGTCTGCCTGACCGACGTTGCCGGAAACGGCGATGACTTCACAGTTGTTGTAGTTTTCTTTCAACCACGGAATGATGATGGATGTGTCCAGACCACCGGAATAGGCAAGAACAACCTTCTTGATGTTTTCTTTATTCATTTTGAACGACCTCCAAAATTGATTTTTCAATATGCATTGCATTATACCTCTTAATAAGGGGTTTGTCAACAACATTTGTATATTTATTCACCTTTTGTTTACTTTTCACAGAACTGCGAGAAAAGTAGGAAATGAATTGGATAGTATTACGATGTTTTCGACATGTTAATCGCGCTCCCCTCGCAAAGGCACCCCGTTGCAGGTGGTTGTGGATGAATAATCATGAATGAATATTCATTTCATTCCTTAAAACAGAAAGTACTTGCAATATCGACAGTTATACAGTAAAATGTAAAAAAACAAATCGCATGGGAGTGTTTTGTTATGTTTAATGCGGAACTGATTGTTTTCTGCGCCTACCTCCTGTTCATGGTAGGTATTGGTATCTTCTTCTTTCTTCGCTCAAAAGGCGGCGGCGAGAAAAGCTACTTTTTAGGTGGTAGACAGATGGGACCGTGGGTATCCGCTTTGTCAGCAGGCGCCTCGGATATGAGCGCGTGGGTGTTGATGGGACTTCCCGCTTCCGTTTATGCCGCTGGTCTCGGTCAAACCTGGATCGCGATCGGTTTGGCGATCGGTTATGCCCTCAGTTGGTTAATTGAAGCGCCGCGTCTGCGTCGCTATTCTATTGCTGCAAAGGATTCCATCACCATTCCGCAGTATTTGACCAATCGCTTTTTATCCAAAAGCCGCGTATTGCAGATTTTGTGTGCGGTCATTTTCTTGGTAGCGTATACCGTGTATGCGGCATCCAGCATAAAAGCATGCGGCACTCTTTTTAATACGGTACTGAATATGGAAGGTTCGCTGACGATGTATATTGCAGCCGTAATTATTATTTGCTACACCTTCCTGGGCGGTTTCACTGCCGTTTGCTGGACTGACTTTTTCCAAGGCCTTTTGATGCTCGGTGCATTGCTGATTGCTCCGATTTTTGCCGTCAGCATGATTGGTGCCGGTGACACCACCTCTGCCATGCAGAACCTTCCCCAGAACTATTGGAACATGTTTACGGATTGGAAAGAAGTCGTTTCCGGTCTGGGATGGGGGCTTGGCTACTTTGGTATGCCGCACATCATTATTCGGTTTATGTCGTTACGTTCGGATAAAGATCTGAAAAAGGGCGCCAAGATCGGTATCACGTGGACAGTTTTGATTCTGGCATTCTCGGTGGCAGCCGGTATCATCGGCCACTTGT
>JAZNRA010000178.1:0-5655 GCA_045590415.1 Acutalibacteraceae bacterium
GGGATCGATCATCGCAACGGCCTGCTTCTTGTCGATCATGCCCTCATCCACGAGGTCACAAGCAATCTTCAAAGCCGCTTTTGCGGTACGCTTACCGTTACGAGTCTGCAACATATACAGTTTGACGTCTTCGACGGTGAACTCCATATCCTGCATATCGCGGTAGTGATCTTCCAGGATCGCACAAACTTTCTTAAACTCTTCGAACGCAGACGGGAACTTCTCAGCCATCTCAGCGATCGGCATGGGAGTACGCACGCCGGCAACAACGTCCTCGCCCTGAGCGTTGGTGAGGAACTCACCCATCAGGCCGGGTTCACCGGTAGCAGGGTCACGGGTAAACGCAACGCCGGTACCGCAGTTGTCACCCATGTTACCGAACGCCATCATCTGCACGTTAACAGCGGTACCCCAGGAATACGGGATGTCGTTATCACGGCGATACACGTTCGCACGGGGGTTGTCCCAAGAACGGAACACCGCTTCCACGGCGCCCATGAGCTGCTCTTTGGGATCGGACGGGAACTCCGCACCGATCTTGGCTTTGTACTCGGCCTTGAACTGACCGGCAAGCTCTTTAAGATCGTCAGCAGTCAGGTCGACGTCCTGCGTCACGCCTTTGGCTTCTTTCATCTCATCGATGAGTTCCTCGAAGTACTTTTTACCGACTTCCATAACAACGTCGGAGTACATCTGGATAAAACGGCGATAGCAGTCCCAAGCCCAACGGGGGTTGCCCGATTTTGCAGACAAGGTTTCCACAACATCTTCATTCAAGCCGAGGTTCAAAATGGTATCCATCATACCGGGCATGGAAGCACGCGCGCCGGAACGCACAGACACGAGAAGCGGGTTCTCCTTGTCACCGAACTTCTTGCCGGTGATGGCTTCCAACTTCACGATGTACTCCATGATCTCCGCCTGGATATCATCGTTGATACGGCGACCATCTTCGTAGTACTTGGTGCAGGCCTCAGTGCTGATGGTGAAGCCCTGCGGGACAGGCAGACCCATGCCGGTCATTTCGGCGAGGTTCGCACCTTTACCGCCGAGGGTGTTGCGCATGGTAGCGTTACCCTCGCTGAACAGGTAGACATACTTTTGACTCATTCTACAGTCATCCTCCTACATTTTTTTGACTTTGCAAACAGAGTTTACGGTGCTGAACCAAACGGTCAACACACTTGTCCATATTATACCAAAATAATCTGTGCTTGAAAAGTGCTTTTTTATATTTTTTTAAATTTATTACATTATTACAGTATTTTTTTCGAAAAAACGCACTCTATGGTAACTTTGACCGTTTTCTCCGCCAAAATTCCACTTGCAAAACTCTATAAATTTTTATAGAATAGGGGTAGACCGGCGGGGCTTTGACTCCGGTGGTTTTATGAGGTGATACGGATGTTTTTCAGAAAACCGAAACCCGCGGGTCCTATTGACTTTGTCATCGTCGGGCTCGGCAATCCGGGTAAAAAATATGAAGGCACGCGGCACAATGCAGGGTTTGCCGCCGTTGAAGCATTGGCGGAATCTGCCGGTGTGCGCGTCAACCGCGTCAAATTCAAATCGCTGTGCGGAGAAATGACCGCGGGCGGCAAAAAGCTCTTATTACTCATGCCCCAAACCTTCATGAACAACAGCGGCGAGGCGGTACGGGAAGCGCTGTCCTTTTACAAGCTGCCGCCGGAAAACTGCGTTGTGATCTGTGACGACGTCACGCTGGACGTCGGCACCGTCCGCATTCGTCGCAAGGGGAGTGACGGCGGGCAACGCGGTATGCGCAGCATCATCACCCAGTGCAACTCCGAGCAATTTCCCCGCATCAAGATCGGTGTGGGCAAAAAGCCGCATCCCGAATACGATCTGGCGGCATGGGTGCTTTCCCGCTTCACTAAGGACGAGGCACCCGCTGTTGTCAAAGCGGCAAAGGACGCCGCCGACGCGGCGCTTCTGATCGCAGACGGACAGATCGACAAAGCGATGAACGAGTATTCGAGGTAACGTATGTCTGTGTTTGAAAAGGGCGTGTCGGAACTCGACACCCTGAAAGCCGTTGAGCGGGACCTCAAAGCGGGGCACTTCCCCGTCCTGCTGACAGGCACCGGTCACATTCATAAAGTATTGTTAACGCACGCTTTAGCGGCTCGTATGGGCCGCAAAGCGTTTTTCGTCGTGGCAGACGAGGCGGAAGCCACCCGCGTGTGCGAGGATCTGGCGGCACTCGGCGAAAACGCGCTCATGCTGCCGTCGCGCGAATTATCGCTCAGGCAAACGGAAACCGCCTCGCGTGAATACGAACAATTACGGCTTGGCGTGCTCTCGAAAATGGTGAGCGGCGACTATTCCGTTGTGGTGGCAGGTGTTGACGCGGTGATGAGTTACACCGTCCCGCCCGAAACGTTACGCGCACGCACGTTGCATTTGGAGCGCGATAAGGATCTGCCCGTAACCGATCTGCCTGCCGCTCTTGCCCGCATGGGCTATTCCCGTTGCGATCAGATTGAGGGCGCGGGTCAATATGCGGTACGCGGCGGCACCATTGACGTGTATCCCGCGCAAAACGCTTCCCCCATCCGCATTGAGTTGTGGGGCGATACCGTTGATACTGTTTCGTATTTTGATATTCTCTCTCAGCGGCGCACCGACGCTCTCTCCGCCGTCGATATTCCGCCCGCTTGCGAAGTTTTATACGATTCCGCCGAGGAATTGAGCAAACAAATAGAAACCCTTGCCGCCTCTCTCGGCGGCAAACGCGCCGATCTTGTCAGAGAGCATCTCTTGCAAGACGCCCACCGCCTGCGCGACGGCACACACCCCGTCGCCCCCGATCGGTATCTGCCGCTCATTTACCCCGAAGCCGCAACCGCTTTGGACTACGCAAAAGACGCCTTACTCATCGTTTCCGAAAGCGCCAAGGTACGCGAACGCGTGCGAACCGCTGTCTGGCAACTGCAGGAGGATATCCGGTCTCTCTTGGAAGAGGGGTGCTTGTGTCGGGAACTATGCCGTTATCAGATGGATTTCGAAGACCTTTCCCGTTATTTTGAAACGCACCCCACCGTGCTGATGGAAACGTTCGCCCACAGCAGCAACGATATGGAGATTCGCGGATTACATTCCCTCACCTGCCGTCAGTTGCCGGTGTGGTCAGGCGGGCTGTCGCTGCTGTGTGAGGATTTGCAGGATTGTCTATCCCGCCACATGGCGTGCATCGTGCTCGCCGGTGCGGAAGAAAAAAACGCACAAACGCTCGCTGAGGATCTGCAAAAGCAGGGCATCCCCGCTTTATATGCGCCCGCTCCCGAAAAACCACTGCGCGACCGCGTGTTAGTCCTGCGCGGCGGGCTTTCTGCCGGTGCGGAATTCCCGGACGCGGGCTTGTGCATCATCACACACGGGCGCATCACCGTCAACCGCCGTCGCCGTCGGGTAAACCGCACCGCAGGTGCGGAGATCCACAGCTTATCGGAACTTTCGGTCGGTGACTATATCGTTCACGCAGCGCACGGCATCGGCCTGTACCAGGGCATCCATCAGTTAGACGTGCAGGGTGTCGTAAAAGATTATCTGAAACTGCAATACGATAAAGGCGATACCTTGTACGTACCGGTCACACAGTTGGATCTCGTGTCCAAGTATATCGGTAACAAGGACGAGGTCAAGGTGCGCCTGCACCGCCTTGGCGGGCAGGAATGGCAAAAGACAAAAACGCGGGTACGCACGGCGGTCAAGGATATTGCCAAGGAACTCATCAGCTTATATTCACAGCGCATGGCAACACCGGGGTACGCCTTTGATCCCGACACCGAGTGGCAGTACGATTTTGAACGCCATTTTGAATACGAGGAAACCGAAGATCAACTGCGCTGCATCGACGAGATCAAAGCCGACATGGAACGGCCCGTTCCCATGGACCGTTTATTGTGCGGTGACGTCGGTTTCGGCAAAACGGAGGTCGCTCTGCGCGCCGCGTTCAAATGCGTTTCGCAGAGCAAGCAGTGCGTGATCTTGGTCCCGACCACTATTTTGGCGTTTCAGCATTATAATACGCTGGTCAAACGCTTTGACGGATTTCCCGTACAGATCGAAATGCTGTCGCGTTTTCGAACACCCAAACAGCAGGAAAAGATCTTAAAAGATATGGCGTCCGGTAAACTGGATATTTTGGTGGGCACCCACCGTATGCTGTCCAAGGACGTCAAATTCCGCAACCTCGGTTTGTTTATCGTGGACGAGGAGCAACGCTTCGGTGTGGCACAAAAAGAGAGGATCAAGGAGCTTGCTCCGCAGGTGGACGTACTGACGCTCTCCGCCACCCCCATCCCCCGCACGCTTAACATGGCGATGAGCGGCATCCGCGATATGTCGATCATTGAAGAAGCTCCGCAGGATCGCCGTCCGGTACAGACCTACGTGTTGGAACACGATAACGGTATCATCGCCGACGCCATCCGTCGAGAACTGCGTCGCGGCGGGCAGGTGTATTACGTTCACAACCGCACGGATACCATCGAACGCTGTGCCGCAGGACTTCAAATGCGCATCCCCGAAGCGAGAATTGCGTTCGCGCACGGGAAAATGTCCGAGGAAGAGATGTCGGATATTTGGCGGCAGGTCATCGATCATGAAATTGACGTGCTCGTCTGTACCACCATCATCGAAACCGGTGTGGACGTGCCGAACGTCAATACCCTGATTATTGAACACGCCGATCGTTTCGGGCTTTCACAGCTGCATCAGTTGCGCGGACGTGTCGGTCGGTCGTCGCGCCGCGCGTTTGCGTATCTCACGTTCTTACGCGGTAAAGTGCTCACCGACGTATCCACCAAACGACTCGAAGCGATTCGCGAATTCACCGAATTCGGCGCCGGGTTTAAGATCGCCATGCGCGACATGGAGATCCGCGGTGCAGGTAATCTGCTCGGCGCACAGCAGCACGGACATATGGAAGCAGTCGGCTACGATCTGTACTTGCGCCTGCTTGCCGAAGCGGTAGACGAAGAAAAGGGGAAACCCAAGACCCGCGAAGCGGAGTGTCTTATTGACCTGCCGGTATCGGCACACATCCCCGAAAGCTATATTGCCACCAACGCACAGCGACTCGATATGTACCGCCGTATTGCGGATATCCGCACCGAGGAAGATTCGCTGGACGTGTACGACGAGCTGATCGACCGTTTCGGCGATCCGCCCCCCGCCGTACAAGGGCTCGTCGAGGTCGCGCTGCTCCGCAACATGGCGGCGGCAGCGGGAATTTACGAGGTCAAGCAAACAGCCGACACCTTGCTGTTGTATCAGCGCACGTTAGACTTGTCGCTCGGCTCCAAGCTGAACGCGGCACTGCCCGGCAGAGTGATGATCAACGCCGGCCCGAAGCCGTACGTTGCAGTCAAGATCAAGCAGGGACTGTCGTCGCTGGACGTACTCCGTGAAGCATTGCAGTCCATTGAAAAATAGGTCGTTTCAATTTATTGCTACTATAACAATACTAACCCCGCACCGTAGGGGCGAATACCATCCGCCCGCCTTTTGCCTCCCTCTGACGAGGGAGGTGTCGAGCCGCCACCGCGGCGAGACGGAGGGAGAGAAAAACCTCCGTCGCCAACGGCGACACCTTCAATATTCATCATTCATCGTTCATTAAAAAAGACC
>JAZNRA010000179.1:0-2728 GCA_045590415.1 Acutalibacteraceae bacterium
ATCTATTGTATCATATATCTTTTCAAAATGGAATACCCGATTTTACGTTCTTACAAGAAAATTGTTGAGGTATTCAGTAAAATGTGCTACACTGATGAAAATAGCCAAAGGGGTTGACAGATATGAAAACTGCCGTTATCACGGGTGCATCCTGCGGACTCGGTGAAGAATATGTAAAACAAGTCATCGGCCAGATGCCCGACGTGGAGGAAATTTGGTTGGTCGCGCGTCGTCTTGAAAAGCTCGAAACGCTCGCCTCACGGTTCGCAAAACACCGCATTCGTTGCTTGCCGCTGGATCTGACCGATACGGAGAGTTACGAGGTGTACCGCCGTGAGTTGGAAACCGCAAAGCCGCAGATCGTACTGCTGATCAACAACGCGGGATACGGAAAACTGGGTCTCGTCGCCGAGGCAGACTGCGCCGAACAAGCCGGTATGGTAGATCTCAACTGCCGCGCTCTGACAGCTGTCACGGTACTGTCGCTCCCCTTTATGGAGAAGGGCTCCGCCATTCTCAACGTCAGTTCAATCGCCTCGTTTGCACCGACACCGCGTATGACGGTGTATTCCGCCACCAAAGCGTACGTGTCCGCATTTTCGAAATCGCTGGGCGAGGAACTGCGTCCGCGCGGGATCACGGTGCTGACCGTCTGTCCCGGTCCGATGGCAACGAATTTTTTGGAGGTTGCCGACATCGTCGGTCGATGACGCACGTTTGAAACGTTGCCGTACTGTTACCCTGAGCAAGTAGCGAAAAAATCGCTTGCACGTCTGCTGCGCGGCAAACGGTGGTATACCAATCGGCTGCTCTACAAGTTCTACCGTGTGCTGTGCAAGCTTCTCCCCCATTCGATCGTGATGAAATTCAGCAAAACGTAAAAAAAGACTGCGGCATTTTTGCCGCAGTCTTTTTTTGCCCTTCTTGCCGACTGCTTACACAGTTTCCGAGGGCGCGGGATCATTTCGCCGTTGTGGTTGTGGCTGCCGTCGTTACCGTTACCGTTTCACCTTTGATCAGTGTCAGCGGATCGGTGTGTGTTCCGTTTGCCAATAATTCCATATGCAAATGCGCTTCATCCAATACCTCGGCGGGGACAACCGAGATTACGCCGATCACGTCCCCTGCCTGCACGCTTTGGCCCTCTGCGATAGAGTCCGCTGTTACACCGCAGTAGCGCGTGACGAGGTTTCCCTCATGTTTGATCTCAACGACGTTGCCCCACAGCGCATCCTGACGAATCGCCGTGATCGTACCGTCCGCCGCCGCTTTCACCTTGTCGCCTTCTTTGGCGGCAAAGTCCACACCGTTATGCGTTACCCATTCTCCCAAAGTGTCGGAAAAATAATGATTTTTGCTGAACGCGCGCAATACGCGGTTGGACACCGGGAATACGAACAAGTCCTCCGGCTTCGTGCTTTCGGTGGTTGCGGTGGTCGTCGCGACGGTCGTGCGGTCATCCTTAACGTCGGTTGCGGGAATCACGACCTGCTGAACGGACGTGGTCGTTGACACGGCGGGTTTCTTGGAGTTGTCGGTACTTTCCGGCTCCTCGGTCGGTAGAGTACTGACAAAGGTGGTGACGGCGACCCCACAGATCGCGATCAGACACAGGGCGAGCGCGATATAAAACCCTTTTCCGCTTTTCTTCTTTTCGTCTTCGTTTTCAAATTCATCCGAATATTTCACGGTCATACCTCCTTGTTGCACCTTTATTCTTCACCGTGGGTGAGCGTTTATGCACAAACGGATTTTTTTATTTTTTCGACCGATTCTGTATTGCTTTTGAACGTAATCGAGATATACTAATTTCGATTTCAAAATGGGAGTTGCGAATATGCGTAAAACAAAAATCGTGTGCACGCTCGGTCCGGCAACCGCCGACAAAGACGTCGTGCGCCAAATGATACAAAACGGTATGAACGTTGCGCGGATGAATTTTTCGCACAACACGCACGAAGATCATCAAATGCGTATTGATATGATCAAAGAACTGCGCCGTGAACTGAACGAGCCGATCGCGATATTATTAGACACGAAGGGGCCTGAAATACGTCTTCGCAATTTTGAGAACGGCTCTGCCACGCTTCGGGACGGCGATGCCTTCACCTTGACTGCGCGGCCGATAGACGGCAATGAGCATATCGGCTCCATCACGTACGATGCGTTGTATAGGCAGGTCAAAGAAGGTGACACGATCCTGATCGATGACGGTAAAATCCGCTTGACGGTGGAGGCCGTGCAGGACGCCGACATTCATTGCCGCGTGCTGTACGGCGGTGTCGTGCGCAATCACAAATCCATCAACGTGCCGCACGTTCGCTTAGGTATTCCCTATCTGAGCGAGCAGGATAAAGCGGATCTGCTGTTCGGCATTGAAAACGAAGTGGATTTCGTGGCGGCCTCGTTCACCCGCAGCAAGGACGATCTGATCGCCTTGCGGAAGTTCTTGGATTATCACGGTGGACATGCCATCGGGATCATTGCGAAAATCGAAAACAGTGAGGGCGTTGAGAATTTTGACGAGATCCTCGCCCACGCCGACGGGATCATGATCGCGCGCGGCGATATGGGCGTTGAGATCGAATACGAGCGGTTGCCCGGTTTGCAAAAACGGTTTATTCATCGCTGTTATCAATCGGGAAAAATGGTGATCACCGCCACGCAAATGCTGGAATCTATGGTGACGGCACCCACACCCACCCGCGCCGAGATCACCGACGTTGCC
>JAZNRA010000180.1:0-15032 GCA_045590415.1 Acutalibacteraceae bacterium
CAGAAAGTACATACCGGATTTCAGCAATGGTTTTGATGAAAAGTTTTTTAATCTATCAAAAACCATTTATCGAATTCAAAATCCGCAAGATACCATGAAAGAAAAAATTGGGACCTGTATTGATGCGGTGATTGTAATGAAACACATTTTAGATAAATTAAATGTCCCAAGTAAAATTTGGCTGCTTCATCATAATGTTAAAAAGACTCCCCATACAATTCTCACATTTGAAGCAGAAGGAAAACTTGTCTATCTTGAACTGACACCTCAATCAAACAAACCATGGTATGGTAAAGAAATATTATATGAGAACGAGCACAGCTTTGTTGATAGTTTTCAAAAAGCTGACTTTACAATTATCGAAATAACTAATCAAATAATAATTGGATCTCATCCGGACTCGTTGCTACAACATTTACCGCAACAATTTTAAGACCATAGTGTACTTTTGCTTACTTTTACCTCGATTCTGCTCCGTTTGGTTACGCTTTAGCACGAAAAAGACCACGTTTGTTTGCGGACAAGCGTGGTCTTTTTGAATGCGGTGATGCATCGTTGAAATGTGAACGGATTTGTGCTATCATGACGTTAAAGAGGTGATTCCCATGCAACCGATGTATTGGTATCTGTGTGTCATATCCGCCATTGCCGTCATTCTGACGGTGTGCGATAAGATCGCGGCGAAGTGCCGTGTGCGGCGGGTACCCGAATTAACGTTGTTCGTCGCATCCCTGCTCGGCGGCAGTGCCGCTACGTATCTTGCCATGCTGGTTATCCGTCATAAGACGAAGCATAAACGGTTTATGCTGGGATTGCCCGCCATCATACTCGTACAAGGGGCTTTATATTGGTTTTTGCGCAAATAAAAAGACCGCTTTAGGCGGTCTTTTCTGTTTTATCCGTCACAAGCCACACGATCGAAGCGATCAATAGTATGGCACTGATCACAAAGGCGGTTGTGGCGATCACGGTCATGCGGTCAAGCACCGTATACAACGCTAAGCAAACGTACTCACGCAAAGCGGATTCGACCAGCGCAATGGACGCGGGGAAATCCAACCCCACAAACAACCACGTGGGCACGGCAACCAACGTGCTGCCCGCAAACAAAGCGCCCGACACACCGTACGCACGCCGTCGCAGGGTGGTTTTCACCGGAATCAATCCCACAAGCGCAAACAAAACGGTGAGCAACACGGCAAACGGTAACACGCGCAGGGCTTTGCGCGGCAACGCATTCTCGGCGAAAACAGGACGCGCCGTTTTTACCAGCTTGGCGGTAATGCCAAGTTGCATCACAGAAGATACACCGTCTGCAAAATCCTTTGCCACGGTAGCGGCGGCCGCCGTATCCAGCGGTTGCTCCTCCCTCGGTAAAGAGTCAAAATACGCTTGTATGACTGTTTGGAACGGGGCAATCTCCATAACAACGGCATCCGGTTCACCGCCGCCGGACAGCGCATCGTACACGGAACCCATGCGGGTTTTTGCCGCAGAGCGCATGTGTTCTGCGGTTACCACACCGTCCATCACCTCAAACGGAATGCCGTAAAACAAACATTCATCTTCCAGATAGTCACGCACGTCTGCTTCTAACGCGGCGATAAACGCATCATCCGCGGCAACGGACACGTATAACTCACGGTCAAACAATGCCCCCGCCGACCAAAGCAACAACGATACGGCAAGCGAAACACATACGATCACGGCTATAGCCAAGCGGCCAACCGTTAACAACACTCGCACCATACGGTTATCCATACGTCGGCCACTCCTTCCCTTCGATCTTGCGGCAAATCAGCGCAATTCGCTCGGAACGGAATTGAAACCCGTTTTGGCGCGGATAGCAGGTGTACATAAACAGGGTCTCCCCTTCGCCCTCCGCGGGAATGAGCGCGGAGCTGTCCCGATAGTTGAAAATGAGCGTATCCACAACTTTGTAGACGTATTTACCATAGATCGTGTCCATGGTCAAAAGTGTGCCGATCTTGGTGTCCTCAATTTCATAAAAATGGCGGGTTACATGAGCCGAAAGCACCGTGCGCCCGCCCTGCCCGCAAAAACGGGAGTTGAAAGACATGCACGCACCTTTGCGCAACAGAGCGTTTTCGTCACCGAAAAAAACCGGAATGTCGCGTTCTTCCCAACCGTCCACGTTGAGGGTTGCCCACTGCTCACCGTAGAAAATGGGAGGAATACGCCCCTCTTCCTGTGTGACGGTGTCATTCGACGAGGAACCGCCCGCCATGCCGGTGACCAACTGATAATAGACCGATTCCGCGACCACCGTTTGAAATAAGACCACCGACGCGCAAAGCAGTGCGAGAACCGTTAAAAGGTGCGGTAACAGCAAGAAAAAGCCCTTGTACCAAGGGCTTTTTCTTAAAACTCGTAAATTCAGTTTCATTGACCGATCAGCGGGAAGCAACCAGCTTCTTGCCGTACACGGCAGCACCGGCAGCCACAACGACCAGCAAAGAAGCCAGTGCGATCATGGTGTAATCCACCGCCGTGTCAGTCTTCTTAACATCCAGGTCGATATCCGCGATCTTCTGCTCGTCTTTGTAAACGTAGAAATCCATGTCACCCTCGTGAGTCGGATTCTCGGCAGGGGTGATTTCGCAGGTCAATCCCAATGTCGTGCAGGCGGATTTCACTTCTGCGATAACCGCTTTCTGCTCAACGTTGGTGTACTCGGACAGTGACGCGCCCTTATCCTCGGCAATGGAAGCTTTTGCGGTTTCCATGTTTTTGATAACGGCAGTTGCTTGCTCGGCGTCGACCTCGACCTGCTGCAACACGTTCTCCAGCATCGGCAAATATTTGGCTTGATAGTCAGCGGGGATCAATTCCTTCGCTTTTGCGATAATCTCGTCTTTGGGAGTAGCCGCGGAAACCGGTGCGACCATCATAGCCATAACGCCAACAAGAACCAGGCATGCAGAAACAATGGACAGTACTTTTTTCATGATACTCTCTCCTATTCAGCGCAGTGCGCTTGATTGATAAAAATGCTCAACGTTAGTTTACACCATTTCCACCCGATTTGTCAACTGCCTTTTGAAAAATTCTTTCTCTATAAATTATAAGTTGATTTACTTTTACAATTTTGGTATACTGTTTGTGTCTATTTTCAACAGAAAAAGGTGGGGATGGAATGCGACGTACGGGGGCCGTTTTGTTGACGGTATGTGTATTGTCTTCCTTTTTGTTCGGTTGTGCCGGCGGAAGCCCGGATACGGGCATTTCGATTCGCATAAGCGAGGTGCAGGCCGCCGGCAGTGACGCGGATTGGATCGAATTGTATAACGCCGGCTCCGTCCCGGTATCGCTCGACGGCTGCTTTTTGTCTGACGACGAGGAAGCGCTCGGCAAATGGATGTTCCCGAACGTCACCGTTGAAGCAGGCCGCTATCTGCTTTTGTATGCCGATCGGGCTGACAGCACCGCCGAACGGCTGTCGGTTTCCTTTGCACTGAAATCCTCCGGCGAAACGCTGGTGCTCAGCGACCCGAACGGCAACGTGCTGGACAAGGTCACCGTTCCCGAAAGCATCCCCGGAGTGTCTTACGGTCGCGATGCGAGTAACCGCTTTGCGTGGTATGCCGCCCCCACTCCCGGCACCTCGAACGAAAACGGCATGCTCTTGGGGGAACAATCCGTCAACGTTCAAAACGGCGTGCGGATCAATGAATATATGTCCCGCAACCGCTCGGTACTGTATGATCGCGACGGCGATTACGGCGACTGGGTGGAAATACATAATTTCTCGGACGCCGCCATTGATCTGTCGGGATACTTTCTCACCGATTCCAAAGACGACGTTCACAAGTGGCAATTCCCCGACGGGACAGCCATTCCCAAAGGCGGGTACCTCATTGTGTTTTGTTCCGGCAAGGCGAGCGGGCAAGGCGAATTGCACGCGTCGTTTAAGCTCGGCGAAGCGGATTCCTTTTTGGGGCTCTACACCAAGGACGGTGCGTTTTGTTCGGGTGTGACGTATTCCCCCGCCGAACAAGATCAGTCGGTCGTTTACACCGAGGACGGCACTTATGCCGTTTGTCGGTATCCCACACCGGGTTATGGAGCGGAAAAATGAAAGAGTTAACGGAAAAGCAGAGAAAACAGTTGCTGGTCGGCGCGTGCGCGGTGGGAATCCCGCTTTTGTTGCTGATCTCGCTCTTGTGGGGGAATCCCAAGGATGCCCCCGCCGCGCTGTTGCGTATCAGCGAGGCGATGAATCACAACCGCTCGGTATACGCGGATGACGACGGCACGTATCACGATTGGGTGGAGATCCAAAACACGGGCGGCTATGCAATATCATTGGACGGGTTCTCGATCACCGACGATCCCGAACAGCCGGACAAATACGTGTTTGAAAACGTGATATTGAAATCGGGAGACTGCGTCGCGGTCCATCTGACCGGTAAGAAAAATGAATCGCGGTTTTTGTACGCACCGTTCGGGCTGGATTCCTCGGGCGATACGGTGTATCTGTGCAACGGGGAGACCGTTTTGGATCAGTTGACCGTTTCAGAGTCCCCCGAAAACGTTTCCTACGGACGGCACGGCAACGATGACGTTTGGTTTGCCGTGCCGACGCCCGGAAAGCCGAACGGAGGCATCTGCGCCGCTACGGCAGACGAACTGAAAAACGCTTGCTATACCGGCGTGATGATCAGCGAGGTGTGTGCGGTATCCGCCTCCGACGATACCGATTGGGTAGAACTGCACAACACCACCGACACGCCGATCCCGCTGGACGGATACCGCCTGACCGAAGCACCCGAAGACGAGGGCTACCGTTTTGAAAACGTTGTCGTTGAGCCAAACGGATATTATACCCTCGCCTGCGACGGCAATCCGCCGACGGGCGTCACGCCGTGTGCGCCCTTCTCGCTGGATCGGTTCGGGGATACGCTGTATCTGTACACGCCGAGCGGTGTGCTGTGTGATTCCTTTGAAACAGGTAAGCAATCGACCGAAATCACCAGCGGCCGCGTCGGTGACGATCGTGGGGCACGCGTGTATTTCGACACCCCCACCAAAAACACCGCCAACGGCACCGCGTACGCAGGATACGCACCCGCACCCGCCATTCAGCAGATCGGCGGGTACGTGAAAGCGAGAACGAACGTTACCATCACCGTGCCGCAGGAGTGTCGGGTGTATTATACGTTGAACGGCTCTGTTCCCACCGAGACTGCAAGTGCGTATGCGGTCGGACAAACGGTTACCATCACCGAGAACGCCGTGCTGCGCGCTGTCGCGTACCGCGACGGGTATCTGCCGAGTGACGTCGTCACGCAAACCTTCCTTACCGCCGACAAACACGATCTGTCGGTGGTCAGCGTATCGGGCGATCACGCCGCGTTGTTCGGTGCGAACGGCACCTTTACACGGTACAATGACGAAACGCTTTCCGCTCTCGTACATACGGAATATTTCACCGAAGACGGTACCAAGGAGATCGCGTTTGACAGTATCCTAAAAATTGCCGGCGGTATGAGCCGGGTCAATCCGCAAAAGGCCTTTTCGCTCAAATTGAATCAAACGGTCGGGACGTCCTCCGTCACCTATCCGTTCTTTGAGGACAGCGCCGTTGAGAGCTTCTCGGATCTTTTGTTGCGCCCATCCGGCTCGGACTGGGACAAAGCCAAGCTGCGCGACGAATTTGCCGCCACGGCACTGAAAAACACCGAGGATCTGGTAATACAATCCGCTCGACCGGTGGCGTTGTATATCAACGGCACGTATCACGGCCTTTATTATCTGCGGGAAAAGCGCAACGAATCCTTCGTGTCATCTTACACCGGCATTCCGGAGGAATACATACAAATCGCGAAAATGCCTGCTGTATTTGAATCAAAAGCCGACATGGACCCCGACTTGGCCGAGCTTATTCGCTATGCGCAGACCCACGATCTGACCGAAACCGAGCAGTACGAACACGTAATATCGCAGATCAACGAAACGTCGTTGATACGCTATTTTGCCATTCAGACCTATTTTGGAAACGGCGATATGATCAACAACGTCGCCTGCTACCGCGACACGCGCGAAGGGGAATGGAACTGGATCATTTTCGATATGGACTGGGCGTGTACCAATTATTACGTAAACCACCCGTTTATCCGCCAGCTGTACGACGGAACGGGGCAAAACACGTTCCAGAATTACTATTATCCGCTGATCACCGCTCTGTTCAAAAACGAGGACTTTTCCGCCCGGTTTGTGCGCGAATACAAGCGGTTGATGGATACTACTCTCTCTGCCGACCGTCTGGTTCCGATCTTGGACAAGCTTGCTGATACGATCCGTTCCGAGATCCCGCGTCAGCAAGCGGAATTCGGTGCGCCCGCGCCCGCGCGGTTTGAACAGCAGGTGACTTACATGCGCACTTTTTTGAAAAATCGCAAAACGGCAATCACGCGTCAACTGAAAGACGTGTTTTCCCTTTCCGACGAGGAGTGGGACGCCATACAATAACCGACATAAGGAGGATGCGGTATGCTGAAATTGATAATCGGCCGTTCCGGCTCGGGTAAAACGACCGAGCTGTATCGGCAAATACGCGAAGATGCCGAGAACAGCAGCGCGCCGCTGTTCCTTTTGGTGCCCGAGCAGGCGTCGTTTGACAATGAGCGCCGCCTTTTGAACGAATTCGGTCCGTTGCTTTCACAACGCGTGCAGGTGCTCAGTTTTACGCGCATGGTGAACGCCGTGTTCCGTCAGATCGGCGGACTGGCGGGCAAACGGATGGATCCGACCGTTTCACTGTTGATCATGAGTCAGGCATTGCACGGCATTGCCGATTCGCTCAACCTATACCGCCGTCACGTGGACAACTCCGATTATCTGCGCACCCTGTTGGATTTCTTGTCCGAATGTAAACAGTGTGCCATTACCCCGCAACGGCTCATCGAAACGGCCAAGCAGTTGCCCGAGGGAGTACTGCGCTCCAAAGCAGAGGAAACGGCACTGATCTTTGAAACCTACGAGGCACTTGTCGCCAATGCCAAGCTTATCGATCCGCAGGACGATTTAACGGTGCTTGCCGAGCGGTTGCCCGATTGCACCTTATTTGACGGCGCACACGTGTATCTCGACTCGTTTAAAGGGTTCACCGAGCAGGAAATGCTGGTGCTTGACCGTCTGCTTGCACGCGTCGCCTCCATGACGGTGTGCCTGTGCACCGATATCGTCACCGAGCAACATACGCTGGGGCGTTTTTCCGCTGTGGCGCGCACCGCCACCCGCTTGCGCGATGCGGCGGCACGGCATCATATGCCGATCGCCGCGGTACAACATTTATCAGACAATCATCGCACAGCCGATCCCGCGCTTGCGGCGCTGGAAGCGGCGTGCTTCACCCCCACCGCCGAGCGGTACGACGTGCCGACCGATGCGGTATGTATCACCCCCTGTGCCGACCGTGCGGAGGAATGTCGGTATACGGCAAGAGAAATACGCCGTCTTCTCCGTGAACACGGCGGGTATTGCCGCGATTTCACCGTGGTGGCACGAAACAGCGCCGATTACAGCGATCTGCTTACCGCTGCTCTCCGACGTGAGGGGCTTCCCTGCACGCCCGATCTGCGCGAGCCGGTGGTAACGCAACCGATCGTCACGCTGATCGAGTCTGCTTTTGCGGCGATCGATCGGTGGGACAGCGCGGATGTTCTGCGCATCGTCAAGACGGGGCTGGCAGGTTTTTCCGCTACCTCTGCCGCACAGCTTGAGAATTACGTCTTTTTATGGAACATATACGGTAAAAAATGGAAGGTTCCGTTTACACTGCACCCCGACGGATTGCAGGCAGAGGCCGACGAACACTCGGCCGAACGGTTGGAACGTTTGAATCAACTGCGCCGCCGTTTGGCAGGGCCGCTCATTCATCTGCAAACGCAGCTCGACGGCAAGCACACCGGACGGGAGTTTGCCGCCGCTTTATGGAAATATCTGCAAAAAATGCGCGTGCCGCGTATGGTGCGGTTGCAGGTCGCACGTCTAAAGCAGGCGGGAGAACTGCACGCCGCCGAGCAACAGGTACGGATGTGGGACTACGTCGTTTCTCTGCTGGATAAGTTTGCCGTGCTTACCGCACCTTGTACCGCCAAGCAATTTGCCGATTTGTGGCATCTGGCGGTCTCGTCGGATGATCTGGGCAGTATCCCGCCGACGTTGGACGGTGTCAATTTCGGTTCTGCCAACCGTATTCGGTATGCCGCCCCCAAAACAGTCTTTATTCTCGGGGCGAACGAAGGGGTCTTCCCTGCCTATCCGTCGGCGGGTGGCTTGTTAAACGATCATGAACGGAGGCAACTCGTATCGCTCGGTCTGCCGATGGCAGACGATGCCGACCACCAAACCGCCGAGGAGCGGTACTATGCGTATATGGCGGTCGCCGCCCCCTCCGAGCGGCTTGTCATCACCTACGTGCAGGCGGCAGCGGGCGAAGCGCAACAGCCGTCCTCGCTGGTGAGTACCGTTCGGCAGATCTTGCCGCAGTGTACCATCGGAAACGCTGCCGCTGTCGGCGCGTGTGAGTCCGCCGCAGACGTCTTTTATCGGTTATCCGCCGTGTGGCACGACGATTCTTCCGAAACGGCATCCTTGCGCGCGGTGTGTGACGGGCTGCCGCTGTACACCGACCGTGTGCGCGCTCTGGAGCAAGCTGAGCACGGGTTTGCCCTCAGTGACCCTGCACTTGCTGAGCGGTTATTTGGCAGGGATATGTGGCTGTCTCCCAGCAAAATGGATACCTATCACACCTGTCGGTTTTCGTATTTCTGCAAATACGGTTTGCACGCGTATCCGCGAAAGCGGGCACAGCTTGATCCCGCGCAGGTGGGAACGCTGTCGCACTATATCATGAGCAAGCTGCTGCCCGTGTACACCCTGCGCGGCTATGCCGCTTGCACCAAGGACGCGGTGCGCGGCGACGTCGACGCCGCCGTGCGCGCTTACATCCGCGACATGCTCGGCGGCGAGGAGACGGACGGACAGATCAGTGGAACCACGTCACATCTGGTCCGTTTCTGCCACGAGCTGATGTGGCGGGTGGTATGCGAGCTGAAAAACAGTCGTTTCGTGCCCATCGATTACGAAGTGAAAGTCGGCGAAGACGGCGGGATCCCCTCATGGAATTTAACAACGAAGGACGGCGCCACCGTACACGTGCACGGTATTGTGGACCGTGTGGACGCGTACCGCGACGGCGACAAAACGTATATCCGTATTGTCGATTATAAGAGCGGTAATAAGACGTTCAATCTCGAAACGGTGTTGGCGGGGCTCGATATGCAGATGCTCATTTATCTGTTCGCCATTTGCGAAAGCAGTACCGAGAACGTCACACCTGCGGGTGTCTTGTATCTGCCTGCCAAGCTGCCGTTTGTCAGTATCAACCGCGAAATGTCGGAAGACGCGCTCGATCGCGAGCGGTTTAAGGTAATGTGCACCAACGGGTTGTTGATCGATGATCCCGACGTGCTGCGTGCCATGGAACCGGATCTTGCCGGCATCTTTATTCCCGTATCCACCACAAAGTCGGGAGAGCTTTCCAAGACCTCCTCCCTTGCCAGTTTGGAGCAATTTGGACGTATCCGAAACCGTATTCAGCGTTTGCTCACGGAAATGGCGGAACAGCTGCATCGGGGTGCGGTGGATGCCGTGCCGATCGGCGGTGACAAGGACGGCTGTGTGTACTGCGATTATCACGACGTATGCTGTCACGAACCGACCGATCCGATACGCGAATTTACCTTGAAAAAGCTCGACGAGACACTCTCGTCGCTGAACAGTTCCGAAACGGAGGTGAACGGCCATGGGCTGGACAACTGAGCAGGAATATTGTATTCATTCGCACGGCGGCACGTTGTTGGTATCCGCCGCCGCGGGGTCCGGTAAGACCACCGTTTTGGTGGAACGCATCGTTCAGCATATCCTCGCCGGCCACGACGTGGACCGATTGTTGGTCGTCACCTTCACCAACGCCGCCGCCGCGGAAATGCGGCAACGGCTGACGAAGGCGTTGACCGCCGAAGCCGCACGGCAACCCGAAAACCTGCATTTACAGCAACAACTGATCCGCCTGCCGCGCGCCGATATTTGTACCGTGGACAGTTTTTGCATCAATCTGGTGCGCGAGAATTTTTACAAGTTGGACGTTTCACCGCAATTCCGCGTGGGAGATGAGCAACAACTCTCACTTCTGAAACGCGAGGCCTTGGACGATACGTTGCATCACTTTTATGCGGAACAACAACCGGATTTTTTAGCGCTCGCCGAAACGATGACCGACGGAAAATCGGATGCGCGGTTAATGAATACCGTGGATACGTTATTCTCGTTTATTCAATCCTATCCCGATCCCGAGCGCTGGCTTACGGAAACCGCCGCGATGTACCGTAACACCGACACGGTGACGGACACCGTGTGGGGTAGGGCTCTGATGAACAAAATCCGCGAGGTACTGACGCGCTGTCAGCGGTTATATACGTCGGCATTGGGAGACGTACTCGGTGACGCAGTGTTGGTGCGCGCGTATTCCCCTGCACTGACAGAAGAGATCGAACAAGTAAAGCAGTTGCAAGCCCTCGCCGAAGACAGTCGCTTTGACCCCTTGTTTTCGGGGTTAATGAAGTTCTCGTTCGGAAGATTTACGAGCACTGCCCGCTGTGAAGATACCGACGCGCGCGATCGTGTGAAGGCCTTGCGCGACAGCGCTAAAAACCTCATCGCTTATGCGCAAAAGCTGTACTGCGGAACCGAGGAACAATGCAAAGAGGATCTTAAACGCTCTGCCCGCTTGATCAACACCTTGTACGAGGTCATTCGTCATTTTACGGCGGTGTTTACCGAGAAAAAACGGGCGGCAAATCTCCTTGATTTCAGCGACACCGAGCATTTGGCGCTCTCCTTGCTCACCAAATACGACGATGAGGATCGCCTTGTGCCCACCGCCGAGGCGCGCGAAATTGCCGAGCGGTATGACGAGATCATGGTGGACGAGTATCAAGATACCAACGCCGTGCAGGATGCGCTGTTTTCGGCGCTCTCCCGTGATGAGCAAAATTTGTTCATGGTAGGCGACGTCAAGCAAAGCATCTACGCGTTCCGCAAGGCGATGCCCGAACTGTTTCTCGCCCGTCGAGATAAATATCCGTTGTTTACGGGTGAAAACTATCCCGGCACCGTTTTGCTCGGTCATAATTTTCGCAGTCGCCGCGCGGTGACCGACAGTGTTAATTTTGTCTTTCATCAACTCATGATCCCCGCTCTCGGCGGCATCAATTACAACGAAGAAGAAAAACTGCATTATAGAGCTCCCTATCCGCCGCTTTTGGACGAGTCGGTTTACGATACCGAGTGCTTGATCCTAAACGGCAAAGAAGCAAAGCTTATGGGGTACTCCGCCGACGAGGCAGAGGGGCACTTAATTGCCGAGCGCATCGAAACGCTCATGAAGGAGTTTTCCGTTACGGAAAAGGACGGCTCTCGCCGTCCCTTACAGTATAAGGATTGCTGTATTTTGTTACGCAATCACAAAAGCCACGCGCTCGCTTATTGCAAAGCGCTGGAAAGCTACGGGATCCCGACCGTTGCCAATCTCGAAAGCAATTTCTTTGAAACACCCGAGGTGCGGCTGACGCTGTCCCTGTTGCGGTGCATTGACAACCCGCTGTTGGACATCCCGCTCGTGGCGGTGATGCTCTCCCCCGTGTTCGGTTTTACCACCGACGATCTGGCAACCATTCGCTTGTGCCGCCCGAAAGCAGCGCTGTATATGGCTCTCACCGCCGCCGCTCGCGTTGCCGCGCCGCCGATTGCCGAGCGTTGCCGTGCCTTTTTGGACACACTGAATCATTACCGCCAATTGTCGGCGCTGTTGACGGTAGACCGTCTGCTCACCCGCTTGTACGAGGATCTCTCTTTGCCGGAATTGTTCAGTGCGCGTTTCGGGGGCGCCTCACGCGCCGCTAATCTGCGCGTACTGTACGAGCAGTGCAGTCGGTTTGAGCAGGGCGGTTTCCGCGGTCTGTCGGCGTTCATTCATCACATTGACCGCTTGCAAGAGCAGGGCATTAAATTATCTGCCGCCACACCCGATACAGAAAATGCCGTGCGTATTATGACCGTGCACCGCTCAAAGGGGTTGGAATTTCCCGTGGTCTTTTTGGCGGGACTTGCCACTGCTTTTGGCGGCGAGGATGCCAAAAAGGATCTCTTGCTACACGCAAAATACGGTGCCGGTATGAATCACCGCGACCCCGTGACGTTTGTGCGCCGCCACACCCTGCCGCGTAACGGTCTGCTCTTAATGCAAAAAGACGAGGCGCGCGCAGAGGAACTGCGGATCTTGTACGTCGCTATGACGCGCGCCCGCGAAAAGCTGTATCTTGTCACGACCTTAGGTTCGCCCGCGAACACCTTAGGTGCACTCGCGACCGGTATTGATTCAAGCCGCGATACGCTGCCGCCCGAAACGCTCGGCGATGCCACCTGTTTAAGCGATTGGGTACTCAGCGCGCTGTTGCGGCATCCGTCCTGCGATGCTTTGCGCGACCATGCGGGGGCGAACGGGACCGTCGCACTTCACGATCCCGACACCACGCCTGTGCGGGTGTCCTTCTGTTCACCGCCGATTCCGAAAAGCGAGGATCCGGACGGTGAAAAGGCACGTTGCACGGCACAGCCGGACGATGCTTTGGTGAACGCACTGCGCGAGCACCTGGCATACACCTATCCGCACGATAACCTCGCCCGCGTACCGACCAAACTTGCCGCGTCCGCTATCGCCGCCGATCCCACCCGTCCGGAATTGGTAGCACACGCGCGGCCGACGTTTCTCACAAAGCAGGAGCTCACCCCCGCCGAGCGCGGTACCGCGATGCATAACTTTATGCAATATGCGGACTTTGTCGCTGCCGCCGCATCTACCGAGCGGGAAGCCGACCGGCTGGAAACTGCCGGCTTCTTATCCGCCGAGCAGGCGGCATCCTTGGATCATTCCCGCCTGCGGGCGTTCTTTGAGAGTGACCTGTACCGCCGCATCGGGGCATCCGAGCGAGTGCTGCGTGAGGTTCCGTTCACGTTCCGTGAAAACGCCGCCGCCTACGATCCCACCGTCACCGACTCAAATGAAGCCGTTGTGGTGCAAGGTATTGCGGACTGCGTGTTTGTGGAAAACGGCGGTCTGGTGATCGTGGATTATAAGACCGATCGTGTGAAAACACCCGGCGAATTGGCCGAGCGCTATCGCGCGCAAGTGGACGTGTACGCCCGCGCTCTTGCCGCCGTACTGCAGTTGCCGGTACGCGAGTGCTTGCTGTACTCGTTCGCACTCGGTCGCACCGTTAAAATTTAAGATTCACCGAAACGGTCTTGTCACACACTTTCAGCTGTGATCGGACCGTTTCTTGCGTCACGTCGGGATACTGCTGTGCGGTTTTGCGGGCAAGACCGAGCGGATCGCAATCGGTCGCATCCAGCACCTGCAACGCATCGGTCATGCAGGTTTTCACAAACCTCTCTGCTGCCGACGCTTGCAGCTCTTTGCCGCTTTGCCGTTCGGTAACGCGCAATCGCCCCGTAACCGCAAACTCATACCGAAATCGCTGACCGTCCTGACGGACGGTCAGTTTTGTTGTTACCGATCCGAGCGTATAGGTCACGCCGTCGGCGGTGTATAACAGCTGTTTGATTTCGTTGCCGAGCAAGAGCAGTCCCGTTGTCTGTTCGGCGGTCAATTCCCCGACGAAGGCACCGTCGCCAAACAGCGCCGTGCCGTCTAACCGAGGGGTGCCGTCGGATACCGAAACGATCGGTAACGTGGCGTCAAGCATACCCGACGAGGCGCGCCGAACGTCCAGCAAGTTGCGCGCGGCGCAAACGCCCCACGCGGCGCCCTCCTCCAGCATCCCCACCACGTAACGGGCAGGGATCGCGTCGTTCCCCGATGAGATGCCGAGCAGGTCGGCGGGATCGCCGCGGCACACCACGACCGGGACCAAGGGGCGTCCCTCCCCGTTGCGGATGAGATAATCCAAGCTGTCGAACAACGAGAGTGACTCGCACTGCGCGGTGCTGATCGCCACGATCTGATTTTGCAGAATATAGGTATGTCTGCCCGCCTCGTTCAAAAACGCGTGCAACGCCGCCGACACCGACCCGCCCGACGCTTCGTAGACCGCCGTTGCGACGTCGTCCTGCTCGGATAAGCTGGAGGCAGTTTTGAGTCCCTCCACTGCTTGTACCGATAACACACACGCGCCGTCTTTTTGATGGACCCCCAGCGCCGTCACCACGATCTCGCCGCGCAACGCCGTGTCGGCGTTGCAGCCGCAAAGCAGCGGGAAGGTTAAAAGTAGTGCACACAACCGTTTCACACGCGTTTCCTCCTGTACACAAGCGGTAAGCCGAGGCAACACAGGGCGAGCACGCCCCAATAGAGATAAGTGATCAGCTGCCATTGTCCCGAAAGCCCCACCGTGCGGGTGAGCACCGTCAGCGCGGTAAGGATGAGCGCTCCCGAAGCGGCACACGGCACACGATTGGTTTCGCCGAACAGACGGCTTGCATGGTCAAGATAGACAGACGCGAACAGCGACACCCGCACGAAGAACGTGCCGAGCCACAGCGCCACCACCAACAGATCCAACCGCTCAAGGACACCCGCTCGCGCCGCGGTGACCGCGGTGTAAAACGGGTAGGCGGTGAGTCCTGCAAAATCGCCGAGCACTCCCGTGGTGACAATGCAGACAAACAACGTCAGTACGGCGTTGAGCCCCACGAATACGACAAACGTCTTACCGATCTTACCGTTCACGTGCGGATACAGCGCCCCCACCGCGACGATCTCCGCCGTACGGGGCAGTTCCTTGACGGTTTGCGCCGCTACCGTCTGCCATCCGCCGAATACCGCGGGCGGAAAATTGACCGCTTCGATCTGCGGAATGAGCAAAGCGCCGAACAGCAACAGCAAAACGATTCCCGAAACCGCCGCCACGGCGGCGGTGCGGCCG
>JAZNRA010000181.1:0-9977 GCA_045590415.1 Acutalibacteraceae bacterium
AGCTTAACGGCACGGATAGCATCGTCATTGCCCGGGATCACGTAATCCACATCGTCGGGATCGCAGTTAGTGTCGACGATCGCAACGATCGGAATACCCAGTTTCTTTGCCTCGGCAACCGCGATCTTCTCCTTGCGGGGATCGACGATAAACAACGCGCCGGGGATCTTATCCATACCTTTGATACCGCCGAGGAATTTCTCGAGCTTCTCAATTTCATGGTTGAGTTTAATAACTTCTTTCTTCGGCAGCAGATCAAACGTGCCGTCCTCTGCCATCGCTTTCAACTGATTCAAGCGAGCGATACGACCGCGGATCGTGCGGAAGTTGGTGAGCATACCGCCGAGCCAACGGGCGTTTACGAAGTACGCACCGGCGCGAACGGCTTCTTCAGCGATGGAATCCTGGGCCTGCTTTTTGGTACCGACAAACAAAACGGTTTTGCCTTCGGCAGACAGGTCGCGGATAAACATGTAAGCTTCTTCGAGCTTACGCACCGTCTTCTGCAGGTCAATGATATAAATACCATTGCGCTCGGTAAAGATGTACGGTGCCATTTTGGGGTTCCAGCGGCGAGTCTGGTGACCGAAATGGACACCGGCCTCAAGCAACTGTTTCATGGATACGACTGACATTAGAAATCCTCCTTGGTTTTCACCTCTACGGGATCTGTCGGCCAAAGACAGTTTTTTTGACCGCATCTCCGGAATCGCTAACGCGACACCGCCGGAGCCATGGATACCCGTATGCATTTTGCCGTGATATTGTACCACAGTCATAATAAAATAGCAAGACTTTTTCTCAAAAAAAAGAAATTCTTTTTAATTTCCGAAAATACCGTTCAAAACGCTGTTATAACGGCGCTTTTTACACGACTCAGGACCGCATAGCGACATGGGATGATTCACCAAAATCGTATGCTCTCCTATCACCTCTATTTCTTTCCAACAAATAACGATGTCTTCCTCGTGACCGAACACCCCTAAAATCTTCGAGCGCCCATAAATGACAATAGAGATAAGTTGTGCGGTACAAGTATCCACCTCGACATCATCCACACGTCCCAGTCTCATCCCATCACAAATATTGATAACTTCCTTGTTGTGCATGTCCGTTATTCTGCAAACCATTACTATCACTCCTATGCCACCATACTTATGCAACACACCGCCGAAAAATGAATTGTTTCCAATCTTTTACTGAATTCTCCGAGGCAAAACAGACCATACTCCGTATGCATGTAAAATAAGGGAGTGACCGACGGTTTGTACAATAAGGTGGAAATTTGCGGCGTAAACACTTCAACGCTCAAAGTATTGAGCGAGCGGGAAAAAATGGCATTATTGAAACGCACAAAAGAAGGCGATAAAAAAGCTCGTGAAGAATTGGTTAACGGCAACTTGCGTCTGGTTCTCAGCGTCATTCAACGCTTCACACAACGGGGTGAGAATTTGGACGATCTTTTTCAAGTGGGATGCATCGGTCTTATCAAATCCATCGATAACTTTGACATTTCACAAAACGTCCGTTTTTCGACCTATGCCGTTCCCATGATCATCGGTGAGATACGCCGCTATTTACGCGACAATAATGCCATCCGTATCAGTCGAAGTATGCGGGACACCGCCTACAAAGCAATGCAGGCAAAGGAACTGTTAACCAACAAAAAGAACCGTGAGCCGACGATTGAAGAGATCGCTGCTCAAATGGAAGTTCCGAAAGAAGAGGTTGTTCTTGCATTGGAGGCAATCGTTGAGCCGGTATCCTTGTATGAGCCGATCTACTCAGACGGCGGCGATACCATCTACGTTATGGATCAAATCGGCGACGGGGACGATGATAGCAGTTGGCTGGATGAATTAGCGTTAAAAGAAGCCATTCGTAATCTGAATGACCGCGAGAAACGCATTTTACACCTCCGTTTTTTTAAGGGGATGACACAGATCGAGGTGTCCACGGAGATCGGCATTTCTCAAGCACAGGTATCACGACTTGAAAAAGGGGCTTTAGACCGCATCAAAAAACAACTCTGATTTACCCTGCTCGCTCAATATCGCGGCGCAATCGTTTGATAATCTTCTTTTCAAGACGGGATATATAGGACTGTGAAATTCCAAGAAGATCTGCTACTTCCTTTTGTGTGTGCTCCTGCTCCCCGCCGATACCAAACCGTAATCGCATGATCGTTTGCTCACGTTGTGACAAATGCGATACACATTCCAACAGCAGATCTCTTTCTGCCTCCTGCTCAACGCCGCGATTTACCACATCCGGATCACTCCCCAAAATATCGGACAACAACAACTCGTTACCGTCCCAATCCACGTTGAGCGGCTCATCAATGGAAAGCTCATTACGTATCTGCGCGTTTTTACGCAGATACATTAATATCTCGTTTTCAATACAACGAGAAGAGTAGGTGGCTAATTTGATGTTCTTTTCCGGACAAAAGGTCCTCACCGCCTTGATAAGCCCGATCGTACCGATCGAGATCAAATCCTCAATACCGACACCCGAATTTTCAAATTTCCGAGCAATATATACCACTAAACGAAGATTATGAGTAATAAGCCGATCTCTCGCCTCATTACTGCCCTCACTGGCTTTTATTAACATTTCACTTTCCTCTTCCGTTGACAACGGAGCCGGCAATGTATCAGCACCATTAATGTAATACACGCCTTCGTCAAGTTTCTTTATCTGTAAAGCAAAAAAACTTTTCACCATTAACTTTAATCGTCCCCACCATTTCATCTCTTAAACCACACCTTCCATTACATCACTGCCAATAAGAGCTTGATAATCACCGCGCCCCAAACCGTCTGACAACGCTACGTATGTACCGGTGATATCCCTCTGCTTACGGCCGCTCCCTTCTACCGTCAGGCGCCGCGGTAAAAAAGCCGGAAGTAAACCGTCTGTTCCAAGCGAACGGTAGGGAATCACTCGCATATGCCTGTGCCTTCCATCCAAGGATAATTGCGGACAACGCAACACGTCTTTCTGCTTCTCGGATAAATACGGTCCGATAACCTCTTGTTCGACAACTACAACGGGTTTTCCCGAAAAAGGTTCTGTTAAGTGCATACCGGTATCGTATAACGCACGGCATTCACATACTCCATTTCCATCATCAATACGCAGTAAAAATGAATACCCATGCGGCACTCGCTTTCGTGTTATGTATTCATATAAGCACATTATCGCATAGGTGATGACGGCAAACACTGTCAGCATCAATGGTGAAATATCAACGTACACGACACCGTTATATGCGTAAAAAGTTTCGCTCTTTGTAAGCGACCAAAGAGCTGAAATTGTTCCGGAAAACAATGCTGAAATTACATAAAAAACGAGCACCTGTTTAAAAAAAACGGAAACTTTTGAAAACGAAAATGCAACCTTTATCAGTATGCAGGCGCTCATAAAATGAAATACTATTATCAACAACGTCGGCGCCGTTGTCAAAAAAATCAAACAAGCACTTACGGCACCAAGCAATCCGCCGAGTAACAGCCGCCATCGCTTTGGGGTTAACCGCAAGATGCGCGAAGTAGCCGACAATAACAGGTAATCAATCACCAAGTTCACGGTAATCAAAACATCCAAATATATGATCGGCATGCGTCTCATCCCCTCGCTTTCCATTATACAAAAACTGTATGACGGATTCTGACGAAGATACGCGGCATAGAGAAAAGTTTCTAAAATATTGAAATTCGCCATTAAATGCGTTACAATAAAATTATCCTGATTGAAAAGAGGTTTGACCTATGAAAAAGAAAACACTCGTGATCATTCTTGTGATTCTTGCCGTCATCGGCCTGTTCGTCGGTCTGTTTGTCGGATCCTACAATTCGCTGGTTGAAGCAGATGAAGACGCGAATGAAAAATTCGCCGCCGTGGACACCGTGCTCACACGCCGCGCTGATCTGATTCCGAATCTTGTCAGCACCGTAAAAGGATACGCAGCACACGAAGAGAAAATCTTCACAGATCTTGCCGATGCCCGTGCCAAACTCGCCGGCAGTACAACAGCGAATGAAACGCTTGAAGCCAACGCTGAACTGGAATCTGCTTTAAGCCGTCTGCTTGTTGTTGTAGAGAATTATCCCGACCTGAAAGCAAGTGCGCAATTTACCGCCTTACAGGATCAACTGGAGGGCGCTGAAAACCGCATCGCAACGGCACGCATGGATTACAACGAAGCTGTTGGCGAGTACAACAAAAAAATCCGCCGTTTCCCTGCGAGCATCATTGCCGGTATGTTTGGATTTGAGAAAAAAGCGATGTATGAAGCACCGGAAAGCGATTTAGACGCGCCGACAGTAGAGTTCTGATACTATGAAAAAGGTAATCATTCTTGCTCTTCTTTTGATAACGGTGCTTACCATTCCGGTGTCAGCACTCTCTGTTTCCGTGCGCCCAACCGATCAATTCTTTGTGAACGATTATGCTAACGTCATTGATAACGGTACAGAAAACGATATGTTTGCCGCCGCTGTTCAGTTATATCAAAAAACCGGCGCACAGGTGGTCGTCGTCACGCTGGACACCATTGACGGTGCGGATATTCAAGAATACGGTGTGCAGCTTGGACGCGCATGGGGTATCGGTGACGAAGAGAAAAACAACGGTATCCTCCTTATTTTGGCAATGGAAGAACGCGAAACCGGCATTTCGGTCGGGTACGGTTTGGAAGGCGCCGTAACCGATATGCAATCCGGTATTATTTTGGACACGTATGCTTTTCCCTATTTCCAAGAAAACAACTTTTCAGAAGGGTTAGCCGCTGCATACGGTGCCCTTATTAATGAGGTGTATCTGGAATACGGTCTGGAAGCCGACCCCAATTATGTCCCTGTTGACGAGTTGGCAGAGGATTCAAAGGGCTCCACCTTTACCTTGATCGGCTTCCTCGTATTTCTGTGTATTATCAGCACCATCATGCGCCGCACGCGGCGCATGCACCCCGGCTTCTTCTTTTTCCCGATGGGCGGCGGCTTCCATCACCGCGGCGGCAGCGGCGGAGGTTTCGGTGGTTTTCGCGGCGGAGGAGGCAGTTTCGGCGGTGGCGGTGCATCCCGCGGTTTTTAACACAAAAGCGCAGACTTTTCCATAGTCTGCGCTTTTTTTGTGTCTAAAAAAGTCTTTATTTTTGATTGGCAACATTATATAATAGAAATGTCAATCCAAGATCCATGCGGAGGAAAGATCATGAACAGTACACAAACCATTCTGAACAAACTGCGCGGTGGTGCCTTTGACACTCTTTTTGCAAAATTGTACGGACAAAAAGCAGTTGCTTATCAGAGAGACCGCTATATTGACGCCGTTAACAGCTATACCGCTCTGTATGGTGAGGAGGAAGAGTTATGGCTGTTTTCCGCACCCGGTCGCACCGAGATCGGCGGTAATCACACCGATCATAACCATGGATGTGTCCTGGCAGGCAGCATCGATCTCGACGTCATTGCCGTCGCTGCCCCGACAACCGAGCGTCGTATATATGTAAAATCAGCCGGTTATGACATGGATATCATTGATCTTACAAATCTAAAGGTGAATGAGACACAGCGCAACCGTTCTGCCTCACTGATTCGCGGTGTCGCCGATCGGTTTTGTCAGTTAGGGTATACGGTCAACGGGTTCCGTGCTTACACAGCTTCCAACGTCCTTAAAGGTTCCGGCCTTTCTTCTTCAGCGGCGTTTGAAGTACTCATCGGCACGATCCTCAGTCACCTGTTTAACAACGGTTCAGTCGATCCGATCGAAATTGCCAAGATCGCTCAATATGCTGAAAACGTACATTTCGGTAAGCCGTGCGGCCTGATGGATCAGATGGCTTCTTCGGTCGGCGGTATCATCACTATCGATTTCGCCGACCCTGAAGCACCGATCGTCGGGACGGTTGATTTTGATTTTGCTCAAAGCGGGTATCACTTGTGCATTGTGGACGTTGGCGGTAATCACGCTGATCTCACCAATGAGTATGCCGATATTACCGCCGAAATGAAAGCGATTTCTCAAAGGTTAGGGGTTTCCTTTCTGCGCGAGACGACCTATGAGGAACTGCTTGCCAAAACCCCTTTTCTGCGTAAAGAATGCGGTGACCGTGCCGTTTTACGCGCGCTCCACTTTTTTGGCGATAACGAACGTGTTCAGAAAGAGGTTTCCGCACTGAAAGAAGGAGATTTTGAAACGTTTAAGCAGTTGATTATTGAGTCGGGGCATTCCTCGTTTGAATACCTGCAAAACATCTATGCTAACAAGGCGGTAAACCACCAAGAGATCGCATTGGCGTTGGCATTGGCACAACGCGTGCTTAACGGGAAAGGCGCCTGGCGCGTCCACGGCGGCGGATTCGGCGGTACCACACAGAATTTTGTGCCGGATCATCTTGTCGAGGAATTTACCGAAACAATGGAAGTGGTGTTTGGGAAGGGCTCTTGCCATATTCTGTCCATTCGACCCCTCGGCGGCATTTGTATTTCAAAATAATGCATAACAACAAAAAAAGTCGGTGTATCGTAAGGATACACCGACTTTTTTGCATTACTTTAACCGCCCAAATAGGCCTTTTTGACCATGTCGCTTTTTAGCAGTTCTTCACCCGTGCCGGACAGCACGATCTGTCCGTTTTCCAACACGTACGCACGGTCAGAGATCGCCAATGACTTACCGGCATTCTGCTCAACAAGCAGGATCGTGGTGCCGGATTTATGATAATCCTTAATAATATCAAAAACCTGATCCACCAATAATGGAGACAAACCCATAGACGGTTCATCTAACATCAGCAAATCGGGATGACTCATCATCGCGCGGCCCATGGCAAGCATCTGCTGCTCACCGCCGGAAAGCGTACCGGCAACCTGATTGCGCCGTTCACCAAGACGTGGGAAACGAGTATAGATTTCTTCAATATCTGCCTTGGTCCGTTTCTTGTCCTTTTGGGAATACGCACCCATGATAAGATTTTCATACACCGTCAGTTCCTGGAATACGTGACGACCTTCCGGAACCTGCGCCATACCCAAATGCACGATCTTATGACAAGGCATTTTTGTGATGACCGTACCGTCGTAGGTAACCGTACCGTCACGGCTGGGGATCAAACCCATGATGCTTTGCATCGTGGTGGTTTTACCGGCACCGTTGGCACCGATCAAGGTCACGATCTCCCCTTTATTTACTTCAAAACTGATCCCTTTAAGCGCTTGGATCACGCCGTAAAACACGGTCAGATCTTTTACTTCCAATAATGCCATGTCATCAGCCTCCAATATACGCTTTGATAACTTCAGGGTCGTTGAGTGCTTCGGCAGGTGTGCCTTGCGCCAACATCGTACCAAAGTTCAAAACTGTAACCTCGTCGCACAGACCGGATACAAATTTCATATCGTGTTCGATTAACAGAATAGTCAGATTGAACGTGTCACGAATCAATCGGATTGTATCCATCAATTCTGCCGTTTCGTTGGGATTCATACCGGCAGCCGGCTCATCTAACAAGAGCAACTTCGGATTGGTAGCAAGCGCGCGAGCAATTTCCAATTTACGCTGTTTACCGTAAGGTAGATTGCAGGAGAGATTGTTGCGTTCCTCTTCCAGATCAAAAATACGTAAAATTTCTTTCGCCTTTTCACGCAGAGATTTCTCAATTCGAAAATGCTTTGGCAAACGCAATATTGAGGTGAAAAAACCGCACTTGAATTCCGGACGGCTATGCAAGCCAACCATAACGTTACGGATGACACTCATGTTATTAAACAGTCGAATATTCTGGAAAGTGCGAGCGATACCTTTATGGTTGATGAGCTCCTGTGACTTACCGGTCAGGTCTTCCCCATTCAGGTAAAAACGACCGGTCGTGGGGGTGTACACGCCTGTCAGCATGTTAAACACAGTGGTCTTACCGGCACCGTTCGGGCCAACCAAGCCGTAGAGCTGACCTTCTTTGATCTCAAGATTCAGACTTTGCACCGCTTTAAGCCCGCCGAAAGAGATACCTAAATCTTCTGTTTTTAAAACCAAATTACTCATGCTTGCCCTCCTTATCACCTTTGTCGGGTGTGTAGGGAGAGGTAGTCTGAATATCTACCGACAAAACCTCATCCATGCAGATTTTGGTAGGAACACGATCCCACTTTGCTTCGTCATCACGCACTTTAGCGGGATCCGCTTTGCTTTTAAAGATTCTTCCGAAAAGATTCTTCAAATTATACTTATCGCGGAAAGTCTTGAGTGCGGGGGCGTTGTTGTAAATGACCATGGCAATCAGGATCAATGCATAGATCAAGTTCTTTAATACTGCCAGATCCCCCTCCAACTCGGTTTGGAGAGCGGTATTAATTAGCGTAATCAAAGCGGCCACGATTATCGAACCGTTGATGCTACCCATACCACCGAGTACAACCATAACCAGAATTTCAATGGAGTAGTTGTAATCAAACGTATCAGGATAGATCTTAGAGGGAGTATTAAAGCTGTGTAAAACGCCGGCCATACCAGCAAAAAGCGCCGCCAAGGCAAATACTAACAACTTATATTTCGTAATGTTAATACCGGTTGCTTTTGCTGCAATTTCGTTATCGCGAATAGCGGTTACCGCTCTTCCGTGTTTGGAACGGATAAAGTTCTGAATAACCGCAAGAACCACCAAGACAACGACAAAAATAAGAACAATATAAAGAACTCTGTTAGAGAAACGGGGGGTACGGAAACCTGATTCATTGCCAAACATACCACCACTGTTCTGAAAAATAATGCGAACAATTTCACCGAATGCCAAGGTAACAATAGCCAGATAGTCACCTTTGAGGCGCAATGCCGGCAAGCCAATAACAAAGCCACAAAGCATTGCCGCCAGTCCGCCTACAACGAGAGAAACAAACAGCAACAGTGTGTCGCTCTGTACGACGCTACCGAGTTCTATGGCCACCTTGCCGCCAATATATGCACCAACACACATAAAACCGGCATGACCAAGCGATAACTCACCTAAAAAGCCAACTACCATACTCAAGGAAGTTGCAAGAATAATGGCGATTCCCATGTTTGTAAAGAGGTTGATAGTCGATTTCGGTAACCCGTTGGAACCTGAGACCAGCGCAATCACAGCCATCACTACCGTGAAGATACCAATAAAGATATAATTAATGTAATGCTTCCACTTTACATTTGAGAGTAATTTCATCATACCTTTTCCCTCCTCTTCTTGCCAAGAATACCGGAGGGTCTCACCAACAGAATAATGATAAGCACAGCAAACACAATAGCATCGGTATAAACTCTCGTAGCTTCGTAGCTAGTTGAAAACGCTTCTACAATACCCATCAGCAATCCGCCGAGCATAGCACCGGGAAGGGAGCCAATACCGCCAATGACGGCAGCAGCAAAAGCTTTGATACCAGGCATAGCGCCGGTGTTAGGCATCACCGAACCATTCTTCCAAAGCATAAAGAAGCCGGCGACAGCAGCAAGCGCCGAACCGATGGCGAAAGTAATCACAATAATCTTGTTCACACTGATGCCCATCAATCCAGCGGCACCACGATCTTCGGAAACAGCGATCATGGCACGACCGGTTTTGGTGTATTTCACAAACAGGCTGAGTACGATCATGATAATCGCGGAACATGCGACGATAATAATGGTAGACACTGACACACGTGTACCAAAGATCTCTGCCGTTCCCAAGAAGAGGAACTGTGCTTTTTTACCGTTTGCGCCGAAAATAATTTGTGCCAATGCCTGGAGCATATAGCTGACGCCGATTGCCGTAATAAGCACCGCCAGAGGTGAGGCACCGCGCAAAGGGCGATACGCTACACGCTCGATGGTAATGCCCAGCACAACACAGACCGCAATAGCAACCACAAGGCCAATAAGAGGCTGACCAAAAGAGTTGAAAAATTGACAGACGGCAAAACCGCCCACCATGATAATATCACCATGGGCAAAGTTCAGCATTT
>JAZNRA010000182.1:0-9636 GCA_045590415.1 Acutalibacteraceae bacterium
GCGGAGGTCGTATAATTGCTGGTATCCAGCCCTATATAAAAACTCATGTTATGCCTCGTGTCGGCGAGCAATACCGCCTAACACGCCGTTGATAAACGCTGCGTCGGCATCGCCGCCATAACGCTTGGCAAGCTCGACCGCCTCGTTGATAGACACACTGACGGGAATCGAACTTTCCCACAGCATCTCATAGATCGCAAGGCGCAAAATCGCCAACGCGATACGGGATAAGCGCTCCTTACTCCATTTATGGGAAAATTCGGAGATCTGTGCATCAATCTCCTCGGTGTGTGTCAAAACGCCCTCGGTAAGTGACAGTGCAAACGGATCGTGCACAATTTCTCTGGCTTCACCGGCATTTTCTAATATTTCATCAAGCGGTGTGTCCGAAAAGCTCTTTTCGAACAGCAACACAAATGCAAGCTCTCTTGATTCCCGTCGCGTCATACTACGCCCTTGCCTTTCCTTAATGCAGAATAGAGCAAAAGCCCTCTACAAAACTGCAGAGGGTTGTACTCTTATTCTGCTTTTTCTTTATTTTCTGCTTCCTTTTTCTCTTCCAGCACAATACCGGCAACGTGAACATTGACCTTGGTAACGGGACGACCCGTCATGGACTGAACCTCATCCTTGACAACACGCTGCACCTCACCGGCAACATCCGGAATACGCACGCCCGCTTTCAAATTGATATACAAGTCCACGATGGTTTCACTTTCATTATTGACGACCGCCACGCATTTGGTAGCAGAATTGCCGACCAGTCCGCGCAGGTCTTTCATGCGGGGTGCCATACCCGCCACGCCCGGCACTTCAACAGCCGCTGTGCTGGCAATTGTTGCAATCACTTCTTCAGAAATGATGCAGCGCCCTTCCGGAGTTTGATATCCTTTATCACCCATAACGATGACCTCCTTTGCATTTATGGCTATATTATATACCATAAACTACCCGAAGAGCAACTGTTTTTTACTATTTTACGGTTACAATATTGATATTTTGTGCCGGAATGTCCGCTTGAGAGGTAACGACCTGCGAAATTTTAGCCGTATCCTGCACCGTCAAGCTGTCACTTTGCACCACCACGCTGCATGATCCGTCTGCAATATACACCACACAGTCCGTAAAACCTTTTGCTTTTATAAGACTTTCTATGTTACTCTCCTGCTCGATCGCCTTCGTAATGGCAATCACCTCGGCGGTAGCGGTCTTTTTCTGCTCATCGGTAATCTTGACGTCGTTCAACAGATCTTTCACCGTCTGCACCGCTTCCTCACGGGCAGTTTCTCTGCTTCCCCGCGCCTGCTCAAAATAGTCTTTTGCCGTCGGTGTATCCGCTGTTCCGTTCACGTTGATCGCCTCTCCCAACGTTTTATCATCGCTTGGCTGTTCGGTCTGTGTGTTGCTGTTATCCACCACACCAGTCGGCCCCTCCGCAAAAAAATAATTGAGATAGATCGCCACACCGAGAGCAAGTATCAAAGTGCCGAGCAGCACCGTCTTTTTCCCGAGAAACTTTTTCATAACACGAACTCCTTTATGATAATTTTGTAACGCAAACGCGTTTAGAAGAAACGTTCAAGGCAACCGTCACCGCTTGCGACACACGGTCACGCACCCCCTCGTTATCACCGCCTTCACAGACCACCACCACACCGCGCACGGTCGGTTGAATTTCGGTCACAAGAAGGCCTTTATTACCGTCGTCGCTTTCGATAAGAATCGCCGCGCTTTCGCTGTCGTCCCGCTGTGTCAACCGCGTATCCCCGTCGCTGGTATCTTCCTCGCGATCGGAATTGCTTCTTTGCTCAGTCGCATAAACGTATTCCACACCGTTTTCCAACGTTACCATGACCCGGCACGCTCCCGCACCGTCAATACTCCCGATCAAAACGGCCAACCGTTCCTCCGTCTGACGAATAAAATCGTCGGCGGTAAGCACTTCCGTTTTCTCAACCTTTTCGGGAATAAATTCCGGAATAACAAGTAACGCCACACCAAGAATCCCGCAAACGATAAGCGCCTTGCGTGCTTTCCCGGATGCTGAAAACGCTCGCAAACGACCCGACCATACCGATAGAATCTCCTGCATTTCTCATCACTCCTCTGTTTTAAGAACAATCGTTGTCCCCAAACTTTTTTCCAACACCTCCCGCACCACCGCCGCTAAGGGCACGCTTTCTTTGTCCACGTAGATCGTGATCTGCTTCATATATATGCCTCCCGAATCCGAAGTATCCGTCATCACTTCCACTTTTTTGGGGGAGACATTACGCGCTGCCAGCGCCTCCTCCGTAAAAGCGACGGCCGCCGCCTTAACCTGTTCCGTCAATTGCTCGGTCACGCGTTCCTCAAGCAGTCCCGTAACGATATCCGGCGGCAAGAGATTCAGCTCCGGTTCCGATAGTGAACGAATATTCAACAGCGGAAAGACCAACGCACACAGGAAAAAGGAGGCCGTTATCAGTGAAAACAGTTTCCCGCTTCCCGCCTTTGGTGCAAGCAAGCGGATGGCTGAACAGCCGAGCGCCGCCATGCAAACCGCGGCGCTCCACGCGCGGATCTCATTCATGTCGTCCCTCCCGCCGCAACAGTGATGACCGTTAATGACACCGTCAGCAACAACCCGCTGACGCACAGCACTCCTACCAAACACCGTATGATACCGTGCGCGGTTTTAAGGAGCTGCGAAAACGACGGTAACCCGAACAGTTCGGCAGCCGTTTCCCCTACCGACAGCGTCAAATTCCAGACCAAACACGATAACAGCGGCGGCAGTACGATAACCAGTGTCGCCGCGACACCGAAGCACCCCACTGTCGACCGCAACAAATGCAAACATCCCCGAACGGTAGAAAACGCTTCACTGATCGACCCGCCTACCACCGGTACGAAATGAGCAATCGAAAATCGCAAAGCACGATCGCTGAGTTTATCCGCTGCGCCGCCGACAAACGTCTGTAAGGACAGCACCCCGGTAAACAGCACCATCCCCAGTGTCAGTATCCAGGCAGCCGCCTTGCCGGTCATCGTCCCGACCCGACCGAGCTTCAATTCCGGTGTCAGTGAGCCGGTCAAGCCCAACGCCAACGAGACGGACAAAAGCGGCACGATTACCGAACCCGCCACCCAGGACAACAGTTCAGCGGCATACAGGACGATGGATTGAAACGATACGGCAGCGGACGGTTGCCCTCCGCTCACGAGGATTCCTGCATATACCGGAACGAAACTGGACATAAACACCGACACCGATTTCATCGCCTCGCTTACGCGTTCCAAATGGCCGGCAATGGGCATCATCACCGATCCGCACGCCGCCAATGCGCAGATAACGCCGAACACCGACGATACCTCCTCAGTTCGCAGCGTTTGCCGCATACCGTCTACCCACGCATAGATGAGCAAAATGCCCAGCACCGTCCCACACGCCGCCAGCGGCTCACCCGCCGCCGTCGTGAATAACTCCCACAATTCGCCGAGAAACGAATCGGTCTCCAGCTCCGTAAAGGTATCCGCTTGCAGTGAATCGATGTTCAAGCGTCGCAAAAGTTCCCGCGTTTCCTCCGGCAAAGAGTCAAGCAGGGCTTCCCCGCCGCTTGCCTCCAATTGTTCACGGTACAACTCGTCAAGCGTCTGCGCCCGCACAGGGCAAGCGCACAGCACCAGTAGTACCAGAATGCATATTCCCGTTTTTACCGTCCTCATCGCTTATCCCTTCTCAACGAGCGACAGTGCAATACTGCCGATCTTTTGAAATAACGGCAGTGCCAGCGTAAGCAAGGTCAGCTTACCGACAAATTCCGCTTTGGCAGCCAGGCCCTGCTCACCCGCATCGCGACAGGCATCGGATGCCAACTGCGTGATCACGCAAATGCCCAGCGCTTTAAACAAAATTTGTATATATTCTCCGGCAAGACCGCTCGCTTCCAGCATTTTTCGAACATCGCCGAGTAACGGTGCCGTAACCCCAAGCGCCGCCGCCACCATCAAGACTCCCGCGATCAACGTCACCGCCATCGCCTGTTCGGGGTGTGACCGCCGAAGCATTACTGCCAAGAATGCGGTGATAACCGCCACCGCCGCAACCGCCATCCACTCCATCGTTATAACCCAAACACCGATTTGACCATACGAAACAGGTCGCTGATCTCCGTTACGATCATTGTTAGCACCACGATCAGTCCCGCCAACGTCGTCAGCATTGCCTGCTCCTCACGGCCTGAGCGTATCAACACTTGATTCAACACCGCCACGATGATACCGATCGCCGCAATTTTAAAAATCAGATCCACTTCCATCGTACGTCGCCTCTCTTGTTCACAAAAGCAGAAGTGCCGCCGCACTGCTGCCGCAAAGTCCGAGCGCCATGTACAGCCCGCCTCGGGCACGCGCTTCTTGCTTGCGTTCTTCCAAACACTCCCGAATCCGTCGGGAATAGTACTCGCAATGATGGACCTCACCGAGAATATCCGCTGTGCCGAGCCCCTCTGCAAAATCAAGAAACAGCTTCGTTTCTTCTTCAGAGAGCGCCCATACACGACTCTGTTCCTCTACTGCCGACCGCCATGCCGCGCGGAACTCACCGTCAGCAGGCAAGCGTTTTACCGTTTCCTGCAAGGGCAAAAACGCGGAAAACTCCGGCATCGCCGCCAGTACGCGCAGCACGTCGGCAACCGACATAGCCGTACAGCGAATCTGTTCCGAGAGTCCTTTCAAAAACCGTTCAAACAAGGACAGCATGTTGACACGGTGTTTCAGAGTATACTGCGCGGTCAATCCGGCGCCAAGGCCCGTCAGCAGCAATGCTGCAATTCCGAATATTTTCACGTAACCATTCCTCCGTTCGCAACACCTGCGCGATTTCGCCGGGTGCTTGCCGTCCGTGTAGTTGAATCAGATACTCAAACGCACCGCGCTCTAACACGTCCCGCAATCGTTCGCGCCGATACAGTTCCTCAAACGATCGTGCGTGCACCGTGGCAACCGTCGGAACACCTCGCAAAAAGCCGTCATACACCGCCGACAACTCATCTGCATCCCCCAATTCATCCAATAACACCGCACGCGGTGCTAAACAACGCACCGCCTGTTCGATCCCGACGGCCTTGGGGGTGTAACACAATACGTCACAGCCGACAAGCGATCTGCCGCCCGACAGTTCTCCGCGCTCATCAATGACCGTCACCGACAATCGGCGGTGCGCTAATTGAAGAGCAAGGTCGCGCAACATACTGGTTTTCCCGCCGGCAGGTTCGCTGCAGATCAGCGCGCTGTGTATGGCATCGTCGCACAAAAACGGCATCAACGCTTTAGCGCAACCGTCGTGCTCGCGCCTTACACGAATACATAAAGCACTGATCGCACGGTATCCGGTAACCGCACCGCTATCCAGCACCGCCGTTCCGGCAATACCCACACGGCATCCGCCCGCCGCCACGAAACCGCGCCGCAATTCTTCACGGTGAGCATAGACCGAATACTCCCATAGGCGATCGACAGTCTGCCGAAGCATTTCTTCATCGCATGCGATACCGCATGCACGTTGTCCGGTCGTCTGACCCGCGGCGGTAACAAACCATTCTTCACCGCCGATCCCCAGCGAAACGGCCTGTCCCGACCGCAGACGGATCTCTTGCACGCGGCTGCCGACCGTCTTATCCACCAAAAGCAACGGTACTTTCAGTTCATCCGACAACAAGGATACTGCCGTGATATATCCGTTCACGTCGCTCTCACCTGCCTGTCCTATTCCTATGCATGTCCTTGTTCGGTTAGAACAAAAATGCAAAAAGCAACGGGCTTGCTGAAAGGCAAGCCCGTTGCTTTTTAGAGGGGTGTTTTGAGGAGGGGGAATGCACCCAGCTTAACGGAACAGTTCCGGTGCGGCTCCATCCCTGCCCCCTGGGTACATTTTCATTCTAACAAACAATGGAGATAGGAATATGAATTGACTGTGAATAAACTGTAATAAAATTTTATTTTTCAAAAAAACAAACAAATGTTTGCTTTTTTGAAAAAGATGTGTTATACTATCCTACGAAAGGGTGATACAGTATGAAGCCTTTGAACGAAAAACAACAGAAAATGTTGGCTTTTTTGAAAGAGCGTATCCGGACCGGTGTCCCCCCCACCGTGCGCGAAATTTGCGCCGCTGCGGGGATCAAATCCACCTCTACCGTGCACTCATATCTTCAAAAATTTCAAGAAGCCGGGTATATCGACCGCGATACGGGGTTGACCCGTTCCATTCGTATGCCGGGCGAATCGGTGTCACGCGTACCGCTGCTCGGTAAAGTCACCGCCGGCCTGCCGATTTTAGCGATTGAGGAAGTTGAGGACTACGTCCCCTACTCCGGCGGCGGATATCCGACTGAGGAACTGTTTGCTCTGCGCGTGTCGGGTACCAGTATGCTGAACGCCGGCATTTTGGATCGTGATATCGTCATCGTTCACAAAACGCCCGCCGCCAACGACGGTGATATCGTCGTCGCGCTCGTCGGCGATGAAGCAACGGTCAAGCGCATTTACTTTGAGCGTGATCACATTCGCCTGCAACCGGAAAACGATGCTTTTGAGCCGATTATTGTCAAAGAAGCACTCGTGCTCGGTAAAGTGGTGTCATTGCTGCGTAATTTCGGTTGACAAACGCAACACAATTGCCTATACTGTACTCCGCCGTGTTTGAGAGCGCACGGCGGTTATATGGGGACGTAAAGGTTTCGACGGGGACCGTGAGCCCTGGTAAGCGAGTAGCGGTGCAGGACCGCTATAAACCCTGCAATCTTTTCAAAATAAACGACAACAATAAAGTTGCTCTCGCTGCTTAATTTATAGCAGCCGTTCCGCCCCGAAGTACCGCGGTCGGGGTTGGAGCGTCGATTAGCGGTGAACGTGAACAAAGCGCTGTCGCGCGCTTTGTCATGACCATGCGACTACCGTAACCGAAAGCCTGCCTATCGGCGTTCGGCGAGGGGAATCCCAATTGATCGGCTGCACTCGGAGAAAACCACGGTAAATGATTTTCGGACAGGGGTTCGATTCCCCTCGTCTCCACCATAACGCGCATAGACGAACTCTTTATATCGTAAAGAACGTCTTTGCCTTTACAGAAGAAATACCACCTAAGCCTTAATCGGCTTGGGTGGTATTTTGTATGTATAATTATGAGTCTGCAAATTCATACTCTTTAAGCAATAACTTCCTTTAATGCATTAATAACAGCTATAAAATCATTTACTATGGTCTTAGTGTTGTTTGTTTGGGAATTCGTGAGTATAGTTTGAAAATCATCAAGTTCTGCACTAATGTTACCATTTATAACGTAATAGCATGACTCTTTTATTGCCTCCATTAATTTCTTTTGCTGGTCTTGGTTTTTGGCAACACCAAATCGTATAAATCTGTTTATAAAAGAACCGATATTTTTATCATCAATGGATTCTAAAAATTCTCTATTTATATCCAAATCCTTTTTATCATTAATTTTTAAGCAAATTATACTAAGATATTGCATTGATGAAAACAAAGTGTCATAATAAAAACTTAATAGCCGATCGCGTTCGTCCTCATCAGAAATACTATTCAGTATATCAAATAAAATCCTCCAAAGATCAGGAAAAAGAAATAGCAACACCACCAAAACATGACCGTAGTATTTGTTTAATGGGTCATTACGATTATTAGTCAATAAATATTTTATAAATCCATATCGATATCTATGATACCTACTTGAAAAACTATCAGTACCTTTTAGTGTGCATATGGATTTATAAATATCTTCGGATTTAAAAGTTAGTGTATTTGTTTTTATATAATATTCATTTTCTGCATCTTCCGATTGATCGCAACCAACCAAAAAATCCAAAAAACAATCACTTGATTTTTGGTTTTTCAAAATAGGAAATACAATTTTACCTTCAATTTTAACCGTTAGTAAATTTAACGATGTATCCCAAACCAATTCATATTCTGAGCAGTCAATTGCTTCCACTCTATAAAATGCATATACTAAGATAGCTAGCATATTAACCGCTATTCCTCTAACGCACAAGCACTTGTTTCCAAAACGCATTTCACAAGGAGAATTCTTTATTGTGGCATCGACCGATTTTACCATATCTATTGTCATTGTTTTTAACATTCTTTTTCCCCGCAGACAGTTTTTTAAATGATGTTTTGTTTTTGTAAAAACATTTTAAAGTCATCAATGTTTTCTATTTCACAATCATCCGTTTTTTCATCTATAACCCAGAAATCAATATCACTGAATAACAATTCAAAATCATTATCAAAGAGTCCGAAATCAACATTCAACTCTTCACATTTAATTCTAAAATATTCTCTTAAAATTTCTAATTTTTTTTCATCATTGAACTCCGGAACCATATAGATGAAATATTCATTTGCATCATATAGGTGTTTAATCAATTCTGGGTATGCGTAACTAATACTCCGGAAACTTTGTTCTCCAGCACTTAAATAGGTGCAAATTGTGTGATTCTCATTTAATGTCCTAATATTAGCAATTCCATAGTTGCTTAGCGTTATAAGTGCGTTTGTAACTTTTTTTGTGCTAACTGACATTCTTGTGGAAATATAATCATATAATAATTGCATTGAAACGCCTTTAAAACGCTCTCTCAAATTTTCTTTTAATTTTTTCTCGTCTATTTTACCGATTTTTTGAAAGATTACTGAAAAAACATCCAATATAGAAACGCATGATGATGAAACAATACTACAAAAATTCTTTTCAATAAATTCATCCCTATCCAACTCTGCTTCTTTAACAAGATTTGAGAGTTCGGCATTATAAATCAATTTATTATTGTTAATATGATCAATTAATAAATCAATTGTTACATGTCTCAGCAATTCTCTCGTTTCGTCACCTAAACTTTTACAAACAAAAAAATCATCATATGCAAATTTTACATTAGAAACATATGACAAATATTCAATTATTAGTTTCGAAATAATACAAGTAATAACTCTGTCAACATATATGCCATTATCAATGTGTAGTGCAGATAATAATTTTTGGTAAACATCATTGTTAACCAACAAAGAAATATTTTCATCCAAAACATCGCTAGAATGGTTTTTTAGGCATACCAAAGGCAGGAAAATGTGTTTTACATTTCCCTCTACCTCATCATTTATACAATAATGTCTTATACAATAAGAAAGGCAAAAATTATCTAAAAAATCATTAATTATTTGATTGTTTAAATATAATACCTCAAATTTTAAATCAGCATCAATATTTTGAAACGACTTCCCATCCTTAATTAAATGCGAATAAAGTAATTCCACGTTGTTATGCTCAAAAGAAGTAGGCAAAGCATACGATACATATGGAATATCAGCATTAACTATCAATTTCAAAAAAGAATTCGATGCATTTCTCCACTGCACCGTATTGTTAACACATTTATAAGTGATTTTTTCAAACACCACTGGATCGGTTACTTTCCATGAGTCACTAATTATACATGTAGATAATTTGATTTGATCATTTGTTAGACCGATTCCTAATAATTTATTTTTCACAGAGGACAATGTTCTTCCGTGAATTAAAATATCATCATATATATGAGCCCCATATTGTTTTAATTCTTGTTTATAAAGATC
>JAZNRA010000183.1:0-2696 GCA_045590415.1 Acutalibacteraceae bacterium
GCAGGCGTAGCGGGGGGAGGAGCGTCATTTTTCTTTTTCTTCACAAAAAGTATGATCACGAGTATCACGATGCAGATTGCTGCCGCGACGACGATCAAGATCCACCACAGGCCGTTTTTTGCAAAGCCGCAGACGGTGCACACGCCTTTGTCGTCGAAGGTGTGTACTCCGTGTTTCAGTTCAGCGCCGCAGGCGCAGGCGATCCAGTGTTCGCTGTATGAATGCGCGTGATCGCCGCCGACGTGACGGACGGTGGAGACTGGAAGGATCAGATCGTTTGCCGTGACTTCCTTGATTCCGGCGCTGCTTAAATACATTTTGCCGTCCTTATCGGTGTAATACGCTTTCGTGCCGGTCGTGACGCAGTTCGGGAGCACCATATCGTGCTTTGTGAGCCCGTCCACGGAGGTCTTGACGGTCGAACCCTTTTTATAGCCGCAGACCGTACAGCGCCCGTCTTCTCCGAACGTGTGCGCCGCGTTTTCGATATGCGCGCCGCATTCGCAGACCGTGTAATGCTCGTCTTTATTGAATCCGAATTTGTTTGAACCTATGTGATTTTCGGGATCAAAGGGGGTCAGGAGTTTTTTGATCCCGACTCTGTTCTTACCCTCAGCGTCGGTCGCCATCGCATAGCAGTTTTCGCAGTAATAGTGCTCGGCAAAGCCCTCGTTCACACACAGGGCGGGAACGGCGTCGGCGTGGATCCAGCTGTGTCCGCTTGCCTTTACGTAATCTGTTTCGGCGTATCCGCATTCGCATTTTTGTTCGCAGACTCCGTCGTGTTCGCAGTCCGCCTCCGTCTGCCAGGTCAGAACTAAATTGTGAGGCTCCAAACCTGAAATCGCGCCGCAGACCGTGCATTGACGGCGGTGACCGTCCATCGCGTAGATGTATTTATCCGACCAATGGTGCGCGACGTCGCGCACGTAGCCGCAGACGTTGCAGACAGCATCGCAGGCGTAGTCGTATGTGTGAGTCGTAAGCTTCGGGATAACGACGTTTACCGCGGGCTTGCCGTTGATGAATTTTCCGCCGCAGCCGAGGCACACCTTGTGGTCTTTAAGCCCTTCGGAAACGCACGTAGCCGGATAGCCCTTGACGTCCTGATAAACCGTATGAATCGGAGAATACATATAGGCATTGTAATAATATCCGCCGATTATCTGCACTTCGGCCCAGAACATATGTCCTTCATCGCCAATATCCACAGGATACGTCTTCCCAAGCCCAACCGTATTTCCAGAGTTGGCGTCAAACCACGTCGCGTTCCATTTGCCCGCCTCAAAGAGGGCTTTATCCGTAGGGTCAATATCCGAGATCAACTGAATCGTAAGCTCCGTGCCGTGCGTACAGGGAACACCGACGATCGCAAGCTGAGGCAGATCATAACCGCAGCCGGTGCAGACGCCGTTCTTATATGCGTGCTCCGCTTTATTGACGTAGCCGCACACCGTGCAAATTTTCCAGTGATGTGTCGAATCTCCGTACCATCCGTCGTAATCACCGTCGCTCGTGTATTTGTGTCCGGCGCCCGAAGACCGTTCTATGTGAGCGTACCCGCAGGTCTCGCATACGGTGGTGACGATCGTCTTCGTGCAGTCTTTGAAAACCTTTTGCTTCAGGTCGTGCGCAGTGGCCGGTCCCGCTCCGCCGCATACCGTGCAGATCTGCCAGTGGTTTTTGTCGTTATGCTTGTAATCGGAAGAAAACGTATGTCCCGTAACTGCATAACCGACGGCGATATCGAAGGTGTGACCGCAGTCCTTACATTCGTAATGCTCCACGCCTCCCTTGCAGTTGCCTTCCTTGTTTTTGAGGACGTAGCGATGGCGCATCGGCGCCGTGATCCTTTCTCCGCAGACGGAGCATTCCTCCCAATGGTATGTGCCGTCGAAGAATTTCAGCGTCTGCGCGGTGCTGCTGTTTTTGAAATAGAGGTTATACTCGGCGTCGCTGATCTGCCCCGAAACCCAGACGACGGTGTGCTTGGTGTGTTTCGCGTTCCAGTCGATCGTGAAGGGATTGGAATAGGTTATTTTTCCACCGCGCACATCGTAAACCGCGAGGCGCCACGTGAGCGTTTTGCCTTGCGCCGTGTAATGTACGAATTTACCTTCAAAACTATTGGATTTCGCGAAGAGCGTGCAGGGGAATATTCCGCTGCCTGCGACGTAATCCATTCCCATCAAGTGGTAGAAAGGATCTCTTACATCCTCCTGAAATATGTTTTTGCGGAGTTCTTTCACCGTACTGGGAAGCGGATCGCCGTCGATCACGGGGAATGCAGAGACGTCAAGATAACGTCCCCAGTTGGGCGGGGCCTCGGATCCGACCTCACCGAGTTTGATATAGAAATTGATATTATTCTTTGTCGGCAGGACCGAAATATCCTTCGGCTGTTCAACAAAATAGTATTCGGGCGGGTCGAGCTTCGGTATAGTCTCTTCTCTTTCGACTCCGCAATAGACGCAGATTCCGGTGCGTTTGCCTTCTTTTGTGATAGTGGCTTTTTCAACCGTTTTCCAGCTAAACTCGTGCGGCGTGCAGTCGCCCAGGTAATAATCGCATCCCGGGAAGATGCACCAGACGTCGTGGCATTCCTCTGACGAGGAATTGTATCTGAGGATATGATGGTTTTCGTCGTGCTTTGAGGGATCAAGCGTCTCGGGCTTCGTCTCTTTGTCGAGGATGCA
>JAZNRA010000184.1:0-2822 GCA_045590415.1 Acutalibacteraceae bacterium
GTTTATCATCTTGTCGTACACCTGGTCCATGACGTATTGGTGCAGGACGGGCTTTTGTCGACGTAACACCTCGTAAGCGGCGTCCCACTCGGCAAGATCGTGGGTGTTCAGCGAAAAACCGCATTTGAGCAGTGCTATACCAAAGGCGTCACGAGGGTTATCAAACATGAAAATGCGCCCGCTGTATTTTTCACTCCACAACAGATCCCAACCAAGCTGCAAATCTGCCTCGTCCACGTACTTGGTGTTATAGAAGATACCGACCGTTCCCCACGTGTACGGCACGGAATACTCGTTCTTAGGGTCATACGAGGGATTCAGCAAAGAGGGATTGATCTTGGAAAGATTAGGAATGTTCGCAAAATCCAACTTTGCCAGTTTCCCCTCGTTAATCATCTTACCGACCATGTAATCCGATGGAACGATCACATCATAGATCGCCGCGCCGGAGTCCAGCACCGCATACATGCTCTCGTTATCGGTAAAATTCTTGTAATTGACCTTGATACCGGTTTCTGCCGTAAACAGGTCGTTAACGGTAGGATCGATATATTCGCCCCAGTTATACACGTTGAGCGTCACGCTTGTGTCAATTTCTTCAGCCGAAACCGACGGCACGCCCACACACAGTAATAGCAGGACAACCAAACCAATACTTAATGCGCGTTTCATTTGGCTTTCCCTCCTTTGCGTGAGGGTTCTGAACGAATTTGTAAAACGTTGACAAGCACCAACAAGATCAACACCGCACCGAACATCAGCGTGGACAAGGCATTGATCTCCGGTGTCACGCGGCGCTTGACCATGGAATAAATGGTGACCGATAGGTTTTGCGCCGAGGCACCCGACGTAAACAAGCTGATAACGAAATCGTCCAGCGACATGGTAAACGCCATCAGCGCACCGGTAAGAATACCCGGGAATATCTCCGGCACCATCACTTTGAAGAAAGCGGAAACAGGCGGACAACCAAGGTCCACCGCCGCTTCGTACAAGTGCGGATTTGCCTGACGGAGCTTCGGCATCACCTGTAAGATCACGTAGGGAATACAAAACGTGATATGTGACAAAAGCAACGCCGCATATCCCGGTTGTAACAGACCCGTCGTCCGATAAATAAACACGAACAACAGCATCAGAGAAATACCGGTGACGATTTCGGGGTTTACCATCGGGAAATTGTTAACCGCCAACAGCACTTTCCCCAAGCGGCGGTTAACACTGCGAATACCGATCGCCGCAAGCGTACCGATGACCGTAGAAACAACGGTTGCAATAACCGCAACCGACAACGTAACGCCGAGCGCTGCTAAAATTTCCTCATCACGGAACAATTCTTCATACCAACGAAACGAGAAGCCGTTCCAAACAACGCGGCTCTTGGAATCGTTGAACGAGAAAATAATGAGCACCACGATCGGCGCATATAAGAATGCGAAGATCAAACCATTATAAATGCGGGAGAGCGTTTTCACGAGAGGTCATCCTCCTCTCCCTGATCTACCATGCCGGTAACCGCCATGCAAATGAGGATCATGACCATCAGTACAAGCGACAAAGTAGCGCCGACGTGATAATCGGCGCCTTGACCGATAAACATGGTTTCGATAGTATCGCCGATCATCAGCGTTTTACTGCCGCCGAGCAACTTCGTAATAACGAAGGTGCTGACAGCGGGCACAAAGACCATGGTAATGCCGCTGAGCATGCCGGGCACCGACAGCGGGATAATGACCTTACGGAAAACCTGCAGGATATTCGAACCGAGATCCTGCGCGGCTTCGATCACGCTGTTATCGATCTTTGCCATAACCGAATACAGCGGCAACACCATAAAGGGCAGGAAGTTGTACACCATACCCAAAATAACAGCGCCGTTGGTATTGATCAGTGTCAACGACTGCCCCTCCGGCAACAAGCCGATCAGGCGTAACAACTGATTGATAAAGCCGTTATTTTCCAAAATGGACATCCACGCGTAGGTGCGAAGCAAGAAATTCATCCACATCGGTAGCATGATGATCATAACCATCGTCTGCTGCACGCGGCCCTGTGCGCGCGAAATGGTATACGCAAGCGGGAATGCCAAAACAAGGCAGATCACGGTTGCGATTGCCCCAAGTGCAATGGAAATGCCGAATGTGCCGGCATAGTCCACAATGGATGATAAATTGGATAGCGTAAAATGACCGCCATCATCGGTAAACGCAAACCAAATAACGATACCGAGCGGGATAACGGTAAACAGCGCCATCCACACCGCAAACGGTGCGGCCGCCCCTTTCGATTTGATCATCCCTCTGCCTCCGCGGCATCCTCGGTCAGATCGATCTCGGGATTAGCCATTTCATCAAATTCTTCGGAATACGAACTGTAATCACCAAACTCACCGGAATACTCCGATTTTTTCATGATATGGATATCTTCGGGATTCAGCACAATGCCGATCACCGAATCCACCGGATAATAATCGGTGGTTTGAATCATCCATTTGAAGCCCTTGAAATCAACAATTGTTTCAAAATGCACACCTTTAAAAGTGACGGCTGTGACCGTGCCGGTCAGATCGCCCTTGTCGGCGGGAACAATGTCAATATCCTCGGGACGGATCACAACGTCCACCGGCTCTTTTTTCTCAAAACCCGCATCCAAGCAACGGAATTTACGGCCGAAGAATTCTACCAAGTAATCCTCGTGCATGATACCGTCTAAGATATTACTCTCGCCGATAAAATCTGCCACAAAGGCGTTTTGCGGCTCGTTGTAAATGTCCTGCGGCGTACCGATCTGCTGAATCTTACCGTTGTCCATCACCACCACGG
>JAZNRA010000185.1:0-2116 GCA_045590415.1 Acutalibacteraceae bacterium
TGTTCTGCATCCGAGATAACGTTGGGTTTTACGATGACTTAAATACATACGACAGAATCAGCGTACTGGTGCCCGCCATCGGTGCGACACACTTTATTGAAGAATTTGGGTTAGAGGATATTTTCAATACCATCGGTAAAATCGTAGCGGTGATCTTGATGATCGGCGCAGTGGTGTGTCCCTACTTCCAAACCTTCGCCAATCAAAATATCGAAAGAGGTACGGTTGTGGGAGGTGCCTTGGCAGGCTCACCGCTTGTGGCCTTCGGCAATACGCTCTTTGGTGTTATGCTGTATCACGTGTTTTTGCCGCTGTGTGCCGTGCTGTGCGCCAAGTATCTGTTCTTCAAAATAAAACTTGCAAAGGTCATCGCCTTTGTCTTGGGCGGTTATAACGCCTACCGCGGATGTTTCATCCTTATGCCAATTCTGCTTAGCGTGTCAAACGGCGGTGCAACACCCGATCAGGAGATCGGTCTACCCGTGTTTGATAATTTGTTCGGCATTGAAGCCTGCTTCTTGGTGGCGATGCTGCTGGGCGGAATAATGTGTATTAAAATTGCCCTTGATAAAAAGAGCAACTTTATCACAAAGGTCTGTATCAATGAAGACGGTAGCTCGGCGGTAAAATGCATCCTAATGGCGGCACTGTTTTCGGTGCTTGCTTACATCATCTCGCCGGTGGTCATTTACGTGGCTTGGGCCATCATTGCTCTCGTGTTCTTGATTTTGTCGGCGGCGGCAATGAACGCCGTACCGGAAGGCGGCAACGGTTTCGACTGGACCTGGTACAATATGCGCCGAAATCAAGGAATGTCGCACAACCAAGCCTTTGTTGATGCCCAAATACACGCATCACAAAAAAGATAAATTATAGGAGGACTTGTTATGGCAAGAACACAACATTCTACAGAATATTATGATTACATAGACACCTGTTATGAGTGTCCACACTGTGGTGCAAAAAAATACGTTAAGGGTGAATACACCGTAGTAGGTTGGAAAACGGATACGACATCTGGATATGGCAGTGACGGGCAGTACCATTCTGCGGAATACCGTAGTCACGAAAAGAAAATTCATATTTCCGATGACGGTTATTATCATGTGACATTTAACAATAACCGTGGTTGGTGCCGTGACTGCCTTGCTAAGCGCAGAAAAAAGATTATAAAAACCACATCGATTGTGGTGGCTGTCATTTTGCTGATTTCTTTTGTCGGCACGCTCTTTAGATCGTTTTTGAGCAACAACTCCGGATTTTACGAGTGGACTTACAAGCAGAGTTTGAAAACATTTGAAAACCACGCAGAATATAAAGCGGACACCGGAACGTCAACACCCGGTAAGCAGGTGATTGACAGCATCGCAAAAGGAACCGAAGAAGGCGACTTTTATATGCATTTCTACGATGAAGGCAGTGGTGAGGTCCAGAAATACACCTTGGGTGATCAGGTTACGTATTTCTATTCATTCAATGATGGTTGCGGTGAATTATCCAACACCACCTATATCCACGCGGACAATATCCTCTATGTAAACGGTGATGAAAAGATCGCCTACCACAGCACAGCGGCGGAATATAGCGAGCTTCTTAAAAAGCTGCAGGCATATCTGCCGAACAACTATTGTGCGAAAGACACCTACACCCGTGAGGGTCAACTTGCATCCGAGAAGGATGACTTATACGCCGTAATAGCTTACGGTGAAAACCGTACGGCTTTGTATGACAGCTCTCACGGCTATTATTTTGAAAAAACGCCTGAACTGTTTATACGTATTCATTTCGGCGAGGACGACAAAATGGAAAAGCTACCCGTTCTTTCGGATTATAAAGAGGTTTCGTAAGACGGCGAACTCAAAGAAGATACAAAAAGAGGTCTTTACGGATGCAAGAATACACGCATCACAAAAAAGATAAATTATAGGAGGACTGAAATATGAGCCAAAAATCACCTGCCCAACGCATTGCAGAATATAAAGAAAAGGCGGTTGCCGCCAAGATGGCGGGGGATCTCCAAACGCTCGCCGATTGGTATTACAAGGCGGCGCGGCTTGCCGATTTTGATTCGGCGAGCGAATTCGTGCGCAATGCCTTTCCTCGTCTCTACGACCCC
>JAZNRA010000186.1:0-6134 GCA_045590415.1 Acutalibacteraceae bacterium
AAAATCACCGACCTTTAAGTGTATTATAGCATAAAAGCGGCGTAGCCGCAATAATTATTCATTATTCATCAGCGAACAAAGTGAGCGACTTCATTCTTCATTATTCATTTGAAAATCCGTTCTCGTTTAATGAATAATGAATGATGAAAAATGAATAGTGAATAATACAAACAAAAATCCGTCCACTTTCGTGAACGGATTTTCGTTTGGTGCCGGTGGCCGGACTCGAACCGGCACGCTGTCGCCAGCGGTGGATTTTGAGTCCACTACGTCTGCCAATTCCATCACACCGGCGTGTGACACAATCCGTATTATACACTGTGTTTGTAGCGGTTGTCAAGCGGTAAAGCATGATATTGTAAACTTTTTTGCTAACCGAGCATAATTAGGTGGACAAACGCTTAACTTTCGTGTAGAATAATAGATATTGTAATTCCATCTTCTCAGAGGAGGATATGTTAATGAATATGAAACGGATCCTGTGCACGGTGCTTGCACTCACACTCGCAGCTGCCTGCTTGTTGTTCGGCGGTTGCTCTACCCCGTCTGTCGCGATGCAGGTGGATAATAAGGTGTATGAGATGGGCGATTACCTTGCCTATATGTACGGCACGATGTATACCGATTCCACCGCTTATATGTATCTGTATTATTACGGTGAGGACGCACTGTCGCAGAAAGTGACGTACGGCGAGGATTCCAAAGAAGTGACCTTATCGGAGTATATCGTTAACACCACACAAGATAATATGATCCGTCAAAAAGCCCTTGAGGATCTCATGGCAAGCCACGGCATTTCGTGGGACGCCGACGAGTTGAAAACCGTCGAAGAAGAGATCAAGAAGTTAAAGACCGATCAATTTTTGCCGTTCGGCTTCACCAACGAGCGTTATATCAATATGTATAAGGCCATGGCTTTGAACGAGCTCTCTCTGTTCAACGGCTTGTACGACGAAGGCGGCAAACGCGAAGTATCCGACGACGACGAACGCAAATGGTTTGACGAGCATTATTACAGCTACAAAATCATCGAAATATCCTTGATGAAGGACAGTAAAGAACTTTCGACCGACGAGATTGACAAGATCCAGACCCAACTGGAAGGATATTTGGATCTGTATACTAAAAACGGCGCAAACAGCGGTGCCTTTGACGTCGCTTACCGTCAATATTTAGCCGACACGGCCGAAGATACGGACGATAAAGAGGAAACCGCGGAAGAAACCGAGACGGAAGAAAAGGAACCGGAGACCGCCGACCGTATCGATACGATCGACGAAGATATGGACGAGAATCTTCTGAAAGTTATAAAAGAGCTTAAAGAAGGTGAGATCGGTATCAAAACCTATCAGCAAGGCGGTACCAACAAGACCATGGCGCTGATCCTGCGCATGGATCCCGAAGCAGAGCGCGGCAAAGACGAAGACGGCAATGATATTGATTTCTACGTCGAAAGCCATTCTCAGATCTTGCAACACATGAAACACGATGAACTCAAAAAAGAGATCGACGAAAAAGTAAAGGCGTTGAAAGACAAGGTTACCTTGAACGACCGCGCCGTCAAAGCCGCCGACCCCAAAGAATTGATCTGATTATAAAAAGCCGCAGAAATTTTCCCGAAATAAAATTTTCTGCGGCTTTTTCTTGACAAGCGTCATTTGCTGTGCTATACTCAATTGCACAGCGAGTTGCGGCTTTAGCTCATCTGGTAGAGCGCCACCTTGCCAAGGTGGAGGTAGCGAGTTCGAGCCTCGTAAGCCGCTCCAGAAAAGGAACCTCTTTTGTCCACGGACAAAAGAGGTTCCTTTTCAATGAAATAAATCCCTCGCGGGATTTGTGAAATAACGCTTCGCGTTATGAAATAGCTGATGCTATGAAATACGCCGCGGCGTATGAGGGATTTATTTTATTTCACATTTTGCCATAAGGCAAAATATTTCATAATCCGAAGGATTATTTCATATTGCGTAGCAATATTTCATTAAACATGGTATAGTTTTACAGAGGTGGTAATCTTGAAAGAAAATAAACTTGTAAACTTATCTATGGATTTTGCCATCAAAATCATAAAAATCTGCGAAACGATCAAAGGACATTATTCCCTCGTAAATCAACTGGAGCGTTCTGCCACCTCCATCGGCGCCAATATCCACGAGGCAAATTATGCTCACGGAAACCCGATTTCATTGCAAAATTGCAAATTGCCTTGAAGGAATGTTACGAAACTGAGTATTGGCTGGAGCTGTTGGTAAAATCCGATATTCTAAGCAGCGAAACTGTACTTAATCTCTATAACCAATGCGGTACGATTCGCAGAATACTGATTGCATCTATAAACACCACCAAGGAGAATACAAAATGACAACCGAAAAATCCTGTGGCGCTGTTGTATTCACCAAAGAAAACGGACATGTTCGATATATAATTATCGAATCCAAAGAAGGTGTTTACGGATTCCCTAAAGGACATATAGAACAGGCAGAAACAGAAATCCAAACAGCTTTGCGGGAAATCAAAGAAGAAACCGGCTTAACCGTAAGCGTTATTGACGGATTTAGAGCAGAGGATTCTTACTCTTTTACCCGCAATGGTCAATTGATAACGAAGTCCGTCGTATATTTTTTAGCAGAATATTCAGATCAATCCCCAACCGCACAAGAAGCAGAATTAAACAGCGTTCACTTGATGGATTTTGAAGCTGCCATATCTGCATTTCAATTCGATGGTTCAAAAGAAATACTGAAACAGGCGCACACTTTCTTAGCGCAATAATTTACGTCTGGGATATTGCTTTTCATGTGTGTTTCCGCTATACTGAATAAGAGGTGTTAACTATGAAAATTCGTCTGTTTGCGGTTCTTACCGCCATCGCGCTGCTGCTAACTCTCAGCGCTTGCTCGGGTGATGCTCCGCAAGCCACCGTTATCACGAAAGATCAAGTCAACAAACCGACCGTAACAACCACAACGTCCACTGCTACCACAACCACTGTGGCAGGCAATTCGTCGGATACGGTACAAAGCGATCAAACAAGCACTTCTGGGACCGGAACCACCACGATGCCGTCCATCGGCACAGGAGAGGGAAACAGCGCAACCGGCGATGCCATCGCCAAACTCGCCATTTCGCTGATCGGCACACCTTTTTCAAGTACTGGCACCGCTCCGAACGCATTTGATAATCCCGGTTTCGTTGTGTATTGCTACAAGCAGAACGGCTATACCATCCCCTCCAAAGCAGCACAGATCATTGATTACGGCTTAGACGTCAATCCCGAGGAGATCCAACCCGGTGATATTTTGGTGTTCTGCAACGACCTTGGCGGAGAAGCGGGCTTTGTCGGTATCTATATCGGCAACAACCAGTTTGTCGCCTGTGCCAACCCCGACTCCGGCACCAAACTTCTTGAGCTCAACAGTACCTATTGGTCACAGCGCTTCTTATCGGCACGGCGGTTTCAATAACAAAAACAAAGCGGCAGGTCGTTGACCTGCCGCTTTTGTATTAACCACTCTGACAGCCGTGTTTCCCACAGCGGCAATCGCAGCAACACTCGCAGCCGTGCGGGTAGCCACACAAAAGTGCTGTCCTCCGTCTCTCCGAGCGCAAGGTCTTGCTGCAAACTTACCGGCTCGTACTGTTCCCCGAACAAGGTGCGCCCGCTGCGAATACTGACGAGTAATAACCCGCCCGCAAACAGCGCCACACACAGCGTCAGCGAAAAAGCAGCTACCACCATTGACCACGTCCGTTTTTTCGGCATATCATTATAACCCCTTTAATGTTTGTACCAAGCCCTTACCCAACAATTCAGCGGAATACAGCGCTTCCGGCAAGGTGTTGACGTCACTGCCCACCTCAACCAAAATCATACCGTTACACAACTGTTGATTGTACCGCGCATCCGCCAGCACCATCGGTCGCATCAACCCGCCGTACTGCGCGTGCAACGTTTGCTGAAGATGCGCACCGAACGAAAGGTTTTCCGCCGTATGCGGATTGGGAACGGATTTGGTGTTCTTCATCCCCACGATGATCATCATCTGAGCGGCCTTCTGCTCGTGTATTACCGCGGTCGGTTTCACGCGTGTGCCGTCGGACTGATAAATGGCATCGCGGTGAATATCGAGCACCACACGGATCGACGGATATTGTTTGAGGTACTTCTCCACCGCTTTGCGTGAATGTGTATACGCACCGCTGTAGGGCTGATCGTGAATCGCGATATCGTGTACGACGCCGATCCCCGCTTGCCGGAGCTGTTGCGCTACGCGTTCCCCCACCGCCACCATGTTTTTGGCGGCATCTTCGGTACGGCTCTGGGCATCGGGATTGAAAAATCCGGCGTCGTAATCCAGATAACATTCGGTGGTATGCGTGTGAGTAATCAGTACTTGGATATCCTGCGTATTCTTATCAAAATCAATATCAGGTGTGTGTGCCAGCGCCGCGGCAATATCCACGGCGGTTTTGGTGTTGTTTTTTATAGCAACACCTTCTATAAAGGTCTTGCCGGCAGACATCTGCTGTGTGAGGACCACACCGGCACCCGCCTGCTTTTCAGGTATATCGGCGGAAGGGGTAGTCACCGCTTGCACCGCGACCTCGCCCAATATCACATGCTGTTCGCGGAGGGCGCCGCCCGGCGCGGCCGCAGACGGCTTCGTCACCCATCCGCTGATGATCTCGGCACTACCCTCCGGTTGCTGTAACCCGACTGACAGAAGCGCCGCTCGTTTCACGACTCTTGTTAACGCCTCCGTAGGAATTACCGCGACTCCCGCTATCACCACTCCACACACAGCAATCAGCGCGAGTGCTGTTAGGATTCGTTGCTTCATTCCACTCTCACCCATACTACCGTATGAAAAAAACTATAAAGCTATGCTTAAAAGTTCGAGCGGCGAATAGGTTGGCTGCAGGGCGGCGTGGATCGTCATGGCAAGCAAGCGCGCGGCACGTGCGATCATCAAATCGACTTCCCGCGGTGTCACCATCATTTCGGCACCGCGCGGCGATACCGCCGTTTGCTCCGATCCGGTAAGCTCTCTGGCAAGCGTGCCCGCATCCACCACCGTCGGCACCCCTATCCCGATTACCGGAAGGTTCAGCGTTTCTCGGTTTAAGGACTTGCGGTTGTTGCTCACTCCCGACCCCGGTGAAATGCCGGTATCGGAAAGCTGGACCGTACAGCCGAGTCGCGCCACACTGCGTGCCGCCAACGCATCCACCGCGATCACGGCGGATGGATTTACCACGCGGCAAACACCGCGTACCATCTCGCTGCTTTCCAGCCCTGTGTTTCCGAGCACATCGGGTTTCAGCACCACCGTCGGCCGCAGATCGTCCAGTCCCACACTTCGGGCAAACTCCCCTTGTATGTGGCGCGTCGCCAATACCATGGACGCGGTGCGCGGCCCCAGCGCATCGGGGGTGATCGCTTCGTTACCAAGCCCCACCACCAGCACGCTGCCGACCTCGGGAAGCAGGCGACGTAACTGCTCACCCAAAACAACGGCTTTTTTCTCAATATCTCGTTCGTCATCGGTCAGCGACGGCAGTGTCGCCGTGATATACCGACCCTCTCTTTTGCCGATGCGCGCCGCTTCTCTCTCCGTCAAATCAAGCGTGCACAATTCCATTCCCTCTGCCTGCTGCTTGTGCACCTCCGCCCGAGGAGCCGCCTCCATCGCCAAATCGGTCCGAAATTGCATATTGCTCATCTCCTATTTAATAGTATTAAAAGAAAAAAACGCAATATTCTGAAAAAAAGTATTGATTTTCCGTAAAGTTCGTGTTATGATAAACCCTGCGTGATTTAGAGTAATTCTTTTTTTGAGGAGGTGTGACAATGCCCAACATTAAATCCGCTAAGAAGCGCGTTAAGGTAATCGCTGCCAAAACCGCTCAGAACAAGGCGACCCGTTCCGAACTGAAAACGGACATCAAAAAGGCAAACGCCGCGATCGAGGCCGGCGCTGACGATAAGGAACTCCTTGTCAAAGCCGCTGTCAAGAAAATTGACCAGGCCGCTGCGAAGGGACTCCTGCACAAGAATACGGCTGCACGGAGAAAGTCCGCCCTCGCCAAAAAAGTTAACGGTTAATCGTTCAACAAAATTGAAACGCCCTGCG
>JAZNRA010000187.1:0-21217 GCA_045590415.1 Acutalibacteraceae bacterium
CAGAGTTGTCTTCCTAAGACCGCTTGGCCTCCGACTTACCACACTGTCGCCCGCTTTGATCTTACCGTTTTCATCGCATACGGCAGGCACCACAAACTCGTCGGTCACACCCTCATCATACGATTTTGCCATCACGTCCACGGCGTCGGTGTTCTTCACACCCTCGCCGTACACCATCGCGGCATACGCTTTTTCCACGCGTTCCCAGCGATTATCGCGGTCCATCGCGTAGTAGCGACCCATCACGGTGGCAATGCTGCCCACACCGATCTCGTTGATCTTATCCTGCAACTGTGCCACGAACTCTTTACCCGAAGTCGGCGGTACGTCGCGGCCGTCCATCAAGCAATGTACGAACACATTGGAAACACCGCTTTTTTTCGCCATCTCCAACAAACCGTACAGATGAGTCAGGTGGCTGTGCACACCGCCGTCGGACAAGAGCCCGATGAGGTGCAACGCTTTGTCACCCTTCGCATTCTCCATCGCTTTTTTGAGAGCGGCATTCTCAAAGAAATCGCCGTCTTTGATGGATTTGGTAATGCGCGTCAGCTCTTGATACACCACGCGCCCGGCACCGATGTTGGTATGACCGACCTCGCTGTTACCCATCTGTCCGTCCGGCAGACCGACGTCCATGCCGGACGCGCCGATAGCGGTAAACGGGTTTTCCGCAAAGATCTTGGAAAGGTTCGGCGTATTAGCGGCTTTGATGGCGTTGCCCATCACCTCGTCGTTCAAGCCGAAGCCGTCCATAATAATCAGCACTAAAGGTTTTTTCATCATATTCTCCCTCATTACATGGGCGCAAGATTTTTAACAAACCTTGCGCCCAATGTTGAAAACGTAACTTATTTCGCCGCCGCAACGATGGTAGCAAAGTCTGCGGGCTTCAGAGAAGCACCGCCGATCAGACCGCCGTCAACATCCGACTGCGCCAGCAGCTCTGCCGCGTTCGCCGCGTTCATCGAACCGCCGTACTGGATAGTGACCGCTTTTGCGGCTTTATCATTGTACAAACCGGCAATGACGTCACGGATCTGTGCACAAACCTCGTTCGCCTGCTCCGCCGTAGCAGTGCGGCCGGTACCGATCGCCCATACGGGCTCGTACGCGATGATCACGCGGGAAAGCTCTTCCTCGGACACGCCGCCGAGCGCGACTTTCGTCTGCATCGCCACGATCTCTCCGGTGATACCCTGCTCACGCTGCTCCAGATACTCGCCCACGCACAGGATCACGGTCAAGCCCGCATCCAACGCGGCGCGCATGCGCTTCTGAACGGTAACGTCAGTATCGCCGAAATAGGTACGGCGCTCGCTGTGACCTAAGATCACGTAGCCAACTTCCATGGATTTCAGCATTTCAGCGGAGATCTCGCCGGTGTACACACCGGATTTCTCCCAGTGGCAGTTCTGAGCGGCAACGCCGATCTTGCTGCCCTTAACGGCCTCCAAGGCGGCCGGCAGATCCACAAACGGAACACCGACAACCACGTCACAGGTCGCATCTGCAACCAGCGGTTTGATCGCCTCGATCAATTCCACAGCTTCTGCGGGGGTCTTGTTCATTTTCCAGTTACCCGCAATAACATACTTACCCATACTATTATTCCTATCCTTTCTTGGATTATTTATCACTCATTGCCACGATACCGGGAAGCTCTTTGCCCTCTAAGAATTCCAAAGAGGCGCCGCCGCCGGTGGAGATGTGGCTCATCTTATCGCCAAAGCCCAACGTGTTCACAGCCGCCGCGGAGTCGCCGCCGCCGATGATGGTGGTGGCATCCGTTTCGGCAAGTGCTTCGGCAACCGCGATGGTGCCTTTTGCGAGGATCGGGTTCTCGAACACGCCCATCGGGCCGTTCCACACGACCGTCTTAGCGGATTTGACTTCGTTTGCATACAATTCAGCCGTTTTCGGACCGATGTCCAAGCTCATCATATCAGCAGGGATCGCATCCGCCGCCACGACCTGGACGTCGATGGGAGCGTCGATCGGATCGGGGAAGGATTTGGCAATCACGCAATCAACCGGAAGCAGGAGCTTAACACCCTTCTGCTCCGCACGTGCGAGCATCTCACGGCAATAATCGATCTTCTCGTTGTCGAGCAACGAGGTGCCGACCGAGTAACCCTTTGCCGCAAGGAAGGTGTACGCCATACCGCCGCCGATGATGAGAGTATCGGCCTTGTTCAAAAGGTTCTCGATAACGTTCAGCTTGTCCGCCACTTTCGCGCCGCCCAAAATGGTAACGAACGGACGAACCGGATTCTCCACGGCGTTGCCGAGGAACTCGATCTCTTTCGCCATCAGATAACCGTTAGCGGATTCTTCCACGAAGGAAGCCACGCCGACGGTGGAGCAGTGAGCGCGGTGCGCCGCACCGAACGCATCGTTGACAAACAGATCGCACAAGGATGCCAGATCCTTGGAGAACGCTTCGCCGTTCTTGGTCTCCTCCGCACGGTAGCGAGTGTTCTGCAACAGAACGATCTCGCCGTCTTTCATCGCGTCAACCGCTTTGCGGGCGTTCGCGCCGACGACTTCGTCATCCGCCGCAAACACGACCTTGCAGTCAAGCTTCTCACTCAGGCGCACGGCAACCGGAGCCAACGAATATTCCGGCTTGGGTTCGCCCTTCGGCTTACCGAGGTGGGAGCACAAAATAACTTTAGCACCCTGATTCATCAGATACTTGATCGTGGGAAGAGCCGCCACAATGCGGTTTTCATCGGTAATCACGCCGTTTTTCAGCGGAACGTTGAAGTCGCAACGCACCAGCACGCGCTTACCCTTTACCTGCAGATCTTCCACGGTTTTCTTGTTCAAGAGATTCATGAGGATTCCCCTTTCTTATCGGTACCGTTTCCCCAACTGGAAAAACGATCCATATCAGAGTTATTTTACCCTTTTTTTCACGGTTTTTCAAGAGTTTGACCAAAATTTAACGAATAAACTCAAAAATGAAAAAGAACCGCATGACTTTTGTGCGGTTCTTCTCTTTATTTGTAGCGTTTTCGTCTGCGATTTCGGTTGTATCGGATGTTGAGAATCACGTAGCCCGCCACTGCCAGCAGGAGAATGATGAGAATTGCCAACGTCCAACCCGAGAACAAGAAATCACGCACGTCGCACCACGCAGCATACAGAAAACTGCGCGGGGCACTTTCGCCTGCCGCGACCGGTACCGAACCGACCAATTTTTCACCCAGATACAATTCCAGCGTACCGAGTACTTGTCCTGCTTCTATCGGGGCAACACATTCGTTTTCTGTTGTGACCACCCGTCGGGTGATCTCCTCGCTGTTAACCGTTTCGCCGAGCACGGCGGCGAGATCCCTCACCGGCACTAAGCTGATACTGTTCCGCTCGGCGGAGTCGCGCACGGCGATACGACCGACCGGCTCGTTCTTGCGGGCAAGCGTTTCATAGCGGAAATCCAACAAGCCCCAACGAATCAACCGCCGTGCATCTGCATACGCAATGTTGGTCAATTTGTCTTCTTTATCTTTACGAGGCGCACCCATCACGACCGCCATATATTCATAACCGTTGTTCCCGCCGAACGCCATCAACGACATCTCGGTTAACGTACCGCCGGTCTTGCCGCCGAGTGCGTAGGTATAAAACGCATCCGATGACGATTGGCGAATAATTTCACAGCTGGTCGGCCAACTACGCTCTTTCCCTTCGGAGACCGGTGTAACGGTATACTGTTTTAACTCCAGTGCATTGCGCACCTCCGTATACTGCATCGCCGCGCGGGAAAACACAGCGACATCCCTTGCCGACATATATTGTCCGTCTTCATTAAGACCGACAACGTTAGTAAAATGGGAATTGGTACAGCCAAGCTCTGCCGCGTAGAGGTTGAGCCCCTCCACAAACACATCCGGAGAACCGCAGAGCGCCGCCGCAAGCGCTACCGCGCAATCAGCAGCAGTCTGGATGGTGCAAAGCGTCAACAAATCCCGAAGCTTCCACGTCTCGCCGAATTTCATCAGCGCCACGTGCAAGCCCGTTCCCGATACGTAGTTATTAAACAACTCCAGCGTATAGGTGCCGGTCACGGCATCTATATCAAGCTGCTGTTCTTCGATCAGGCGCATCGCATAACCGATCATTGCCACGCGCATAAGCGCACCCGGCTGGTACCGCGTATCGGCATCCTTTTCATACAAGTAGATGTCCTGCTCCGCTTTGACACCCATATACAGCATCACTGCAGAGGGGGATTCGATCGGATCCTCGTCAGCGGGGTACTCATACCGCAGGTCGGCACCCGCGACCGGAAACGCCGCGAGTAACAAACCTATTCCCAACAGCACCGCAGAGGCGCGATATAACAATCGTTTCATCGTTTACTCCGTTTTCAGTCGTCAAAATTGAGGGTGGTGCGGGTACAGATCTCCAAGACCTTATCCCGCAGTTTGATAAAATCTTCAAATGCCACCGGCTTTTGATTGGGGTTGCGCAGGATCGCCGCCGGATGAAACATGCCCATGTACAACACGCCGTCTTTTTCAATGAACTCGCCGTGTTGACGCGTCACCTTGAAGTCCGGTGAAATGAAGTGAAAAGCGGCAATGCGTCCAAGGCACACCACGATCTTGGGATTAATCAACTGTATTTGCTCCGAAAGCCAGTGCGCACATGCCTCTTGCTCCTCCGGCAGGGGGTCGCGGTTTTGCGGCGGGCGGCATTTGACCATGTTGGCAATATAGATGTTATGCTTGCGGGACAGTCCCACTGCCTCGAGCATCACGTCCAACAGCTTGCCGGCCCTGCCGACAAACGGCTCGCCCTGCAGGTCTTCGTTCTCACCGGGGCCCTCACCGATAAACAGCACCTCCGCCTGCGGATTACCGACACCGAACACCACGTTGTGCCGTGTTTCGCATAAACCGCACGCGCGGCAGGTCATACACTGATTTTTTAATGCATTCCAGTTCTGTTCCATAGCGACCTTCCTTGACAAATGATGGGTAATATGATAGAGTTCTAAGCAGAAATTATTACGAGTGGAGATGTTAAAATATGGCAAAACAAATTTTGGTTGAAACATCAGCCCGTCACCTGCACGTATCCCGCGAGCATCTGGACATTCTGTTCGGAAAGGGCTACGAGTTGACGGTGAAAAAAGATCTTTCTCAGCCCGGTCAGTATGCGTGCGCCGAGCGCGTGGACGTTGTCGGTCCCAAAAAGACGCTCGCCGGCGTCAGCATTTTAGGTCCTGTTCGTCCGTCTACACAGGTAGAGCTCTCCTTGACGGATGCACGCTCCATCGGTGTTGTGGCGCCGATCCGCGAATCCGGTGACACTGCGAATTCCGGCGGTTGCAAGTTGGTCGGTCCCTGCGGCGAGGTTGAGATCGCCGAGGGCGTGATCGTTGCGAAACGTCATATTCACATGACCCCTGAAGATGCCGCCGAGTTCGATGTTCAGGATAAAGACGTCGTTTCGGTAAAAATCGAATCCGACGACCGTTCGCTGGTCTTTGGTGACGTGGTAGTTCGCGTTAACAATAACTTCGCGCTCGCCATGCACATCGACACCGACGAATCCAATGCCGCCGCTGCCGGCATGAACGCCATGGGTACGCTCATCAAATAAGTCATTTCCCGAAAAGCCTTGTCTTTCGAAAGACAGGGCTTTTTTGTTTATTTCCCGACGCAGAAGCGAGCAAAGATACCGTCCACCACCGCTTCGGTGGCGCGTTCACCCGTCAGCTCCAATACGGCACCGATAGCACCGTCCACACTGACCGAAACGGCATCCAGCGTCATACCGCTTTGCAGGGCAGAAAGTGCTTCGGTAACACTTTCCGCCGCACGGCACACGCAATACCGCTGGCGCTCGGTGGCAAGTACCGGTTCGGCATCGTTCAAACGGTCGATACCGGTCACCGCGTGAATGGCAGCGGTGAGTTCCTTAAGACCGGCTCCGCTCACCGCCTGCAGTTCCACGGTATGCGCAAATTTTTCTTTGATGATGGTATCATCGATCTGCTTATCGAGATCTTGTTTATTAATTAACGCGATCGTGCCGTGTACCGGCAACTGTTCGATAAGCGAAAGATCGTCTGCCGACAAAGGACGGGAGGCATCAAACACCGCCAAGATCAGCGCGGCAGATTCCAAACGGCGACGCGAGCGCTCCACACCGAGTGCTTCTACCGTATCATCGGTTTCACGAATACCCGCCGTGTCCGACAAGCGCAAGCAGACTTCCCCGACCCGCACGACCTCCTCCACCACGTCGCGGGTGGTGCCGGCAATCGGGGTCACGATACTGCGTTCACAGCCGCTGAGCAGGTTCATCACGGTGGATTTTCCCACGTTCGGACTGCCTACGATTGCCGTGTCGATACCTTCCCGCAGCACGCGGCCGGCATCGTAGGTGGAAAGCAAATTTTCCAAACGCTTCTTCGCGTTTTTCAGTTCTGTTTCCAGCGCTTCCACCCTAAGTTCCGGAATATCATCATCCGGATAATCCACAAACGCGGAAAACTGCGCTTGCAACGCAATCAAGGCGTCCTTGACCGCCGTCAACCGCCGATACAACGCGCCTTCGCGCACCGTCAGGGCGGTTTTTGCGGCAAGTCGGCCGTTTGCTTCGATCAGCGTCATCACCGATTCGGCACCGGTGAGATCCAGCTTGCCGTTGAGAAACGCTCGGCGGGTAAATTCGCCCGCCTCTGCCGGCTTGGCACCGGCGGCGAGCAGCGCACGAAGGGTGCGTTGTAAAAGATACAAGCCGCCGTGGCAGGAAAACTCCACCACGTCTTCACCGGTATAACTGTGCGGCGCACGGAATACCGTTGCTATACATTCGTCGATATCACCGTCGGCATCTGCCACACGCCCGTAGGCGGCGCGGTAGCCCGAAAGCGCGGTCAACTGCCGCGCATCATCAAAGGGCTTGAACACCGACGACGCGATTTCGATCGCACCCGTACCGGAAAGGCGAATAACCCCCAGCCCGGCGGGTGCCATCGGTGTGGAGATCGCGGCAATAACGTTACTCATCATTCACCCTGCGGCTCGGCGGACGCTCCCTCTGTCGGAGCGGACGTTTCGCCGTCCGTGACTTCCGCCTCATCCTCGTGCGGCACGTTCGCCAGCGACACGATACGCGTACCTTCTTCCACGCGCATAACGCGTACGCCCTTGGACGGACGGCGACACTGACGGATCTCTTCTGCCGCCAAGCGGATAATAATACCGCCGGACGAAATGAGGATGATATCGTCGTCTACACTCACCATGCGGATCGCGGCAACGTCACCGTATTCCTCGGTATGATAGTTAGTAAGACCTTTACCGCCGCGGGACTGTACACGGTAATCAGCAAATTCACTGAGTCGGCCGTAACCGGTTTCGGTGACGGTGAGCAACAGATTGTTATCGTCACGGATCGCCATGCCGACGACCTCGTCGTCCTCGCTGAGCGTGATGGCTTTCACGCCGCGGGCGGTACGGCCCACCACACGCGCATCGTTTTCATCGAAGCAGATCGCCATACCCTTACGCGTACCAACGAGCAATTTCTGATAACCGTCGGTCACGTGCACCCATGCGAGCTCATCGCCCTCATCGAGGTCAACCGCGATCAAACCGCTCTTGCGGGCATTGCTGTACGCGTTAAGGCGGGTACGTTTAATAACGCCGCGTCGGGTGACCATGCACAGATATTTATCGTCTTCAAATTCCGTCACGCGGATCATCGCCGTGACCTTTTCATCGCCGGTCAAAGGCAAGAGATTGATAATGTTCATACCCTTAGAGGTACGGCTGCCTTCCGGCACTTCATAACATTTTAAGCGATAGACGCGACCTGCCGAGGTGAAGAACATCACAATATCGTGGCTGGAACATAAGAACATCGTTTCGGTGACGTCCTCCTCACGGGTGGTCATGCCCTTGATACCACGACCGCCGCGGCGCTGTGCCTTGTACACGTCCACCGGCTGACGCTTGATGTAACCGCGTTGGGACATGGTAAGCACGCATTCTTCCACGGGAATAAGGTCCTCAATATCCACTTCGCCTGAGACCATGGAGATCTCGGTACGGCGATCGTCACCGTACTTATCGCGCAGTTTGAGACACTCCTCTTTCACGAGGGCTTTGACTTTCATCTCGTCCTCGAGAATGCCCTGCAGTTCCGCAATTCTCTGGCGCAGCGCGGCAAGTTCATCCTCAATTTTCTGGCGCTCTAATCCCGACAACTGACGCAAGCGCATCTGTACGATGGCTTCCGCCTGAATCTCATCAAAACCAAAGCGCTCCATGAGCTTTTGCTTGGCATCCGCCGTGTCCAACGACCCGCGAATGATCGAAATGACCTCGTCAATGAAATCCACGGCAACCTTGAGCGCTTCCACAATATGCTCGCGCTCTTTTGCTTTGCGCAGATCAAAAACGGTACGACGGGTGATAACTTCGCACTGGAACTTGATATATTCCTCCAGCATTTCCTTGAGGGTGAGAATACGCGGTACACCGTTAACAAGTGAAAGCATGATGGCACCGAAGGTGACCTGCATCTGCGTGTACGCAAACAACTGATTGAGCACGACCTGCGGATTGGCATCCTTTTTCAGATCAATGACAATACGCATGCCCTCGCGACTGGAATGGTCAACGACGTCACGGATACCCTCAATGCGTTTTTCATCCGCCAATTCAATAATGGATTTGACAAGATTCAGCTTGTTTACCTGATACGGTATCTCGGACACAACGATGCGGAAACGATCATTGTGCTCCTCGATCTCGGTCTTGGCGCGCACGATGATACGGCCGCGGCCCGTTGCATACGCGGCACGAATGCCGGAATACCCCATGATGACACCGCCGGTCGGGAAATCGGGACCCTTGATGCAGTCCATGATCTCCGGCATGCCGGCTTCGGGGTTATCAATAAGCAGACAAATGCCGTCCACAACCTCACGCAGGTTGTGCGGCGGAATGTTGGTCGCCATACCGACCGCAATACCCACCGAGCCGTTTACGAGCAGGTTGGGGAAACGAGACGGCAGGACCTCCGGCTCCTCGGTGGTGTCGTCAAAGTTCGGCATGAAGTTTACCGTTTCTTTTTCGATGTCCGCGAGCATATCGAGTGCCATCTTGCTCATGCGCGCCTCGGTATAACGATAGGCAGCGGCAGGGTGGCCGTCAATGGAACCGAAGTTACCGTGACCGTCAATGAGCGGATACCGCAGCGAGAAATCCTGCGCCATACGCACGAGCGCATCGTAAACGGATGCATCACCGTGTGGGTGGTAGTGACCCAACACGTCGCCGACGGTGGTCGCACACTTACGGTGTGCCTTGTCGGGCGTAAAGCCATCCTCGTGCATCGTATACAGAATACGACGATGCACGGGTTTTAAGCCGTCACGCACATCCGGCAACGCACGCGCGACGATAACCGACATCGAATACTCCAAGAAGCTCTTGCGCATTTCTTTTTCGAGATCGACGTTGATCAATTTGTTGTTCTGTACCGTCATTTGCTCATCCATTGTTTTATCTCCTTTTTAGGAAAGTTCAATCTTTAACGCGTCGGGATCTTCGACCGCCGACCACGGAATATCCAATCGTTCACCGGTCGCATACCGCACCGTTACACCGGCTTCGTTTTCGGTCAATTGATAGCGGCCGCGCACAGCAAAGGACACGGCACCGTTTTGCTGTTTGGCGATGCCTTCTTTTGTGAAGGCAAGCCGCACGGCACCTTGTTTACGGGTTTTCGCACGCACGGTCAGGCGCGTTATCAGCGCACCCGCCAGCATAAATGCCCCGCAAAAAATCAAACAGTTCAGCAGCGGCCACGGTGTTAATGCCGTCATCAGCGCCGGTGTCAAGCCGTAGATGATCATCTGCGGCAAGACGATTCCCCGTAACTCACGGTAGTCTTCGCCTTTCTCTGCCGGGGAAACAGCGGCGCGGGTGATAACCGTGTCAAAATTGGCAAACCGCACGTGCGGCAACGGCTCGCTGAGCTGCGGTACCGGCGGTTCTTTGACACGATAGACCGAAGGGCTGATATGCTCCTGCAGAAAACGGCGAACCGCAAACAGCTGTTGTGCCGTCATATCCGCGCTGCGAAAACAAACGGTCACGTAACCGTTCCCGAACAGAATACCGTCAACACTTTCCAAGCAGTGCGTAACCTGTGTGTACGGCAAAATACTGCTGCCGCGCATCGTGCTGTATGCCACATGATCGCCGTACAACGAGATCATGCAACCTGCACGGATCATGCGGTGATCCTGCCACCGCTCCAACCAAGCGGCTTCGAGCTTTTGCCGTTTGCGACGGCGGGCACGGAGCGCCCGTGCAATTAAAAACCAGAAACAACCCGCCATAAGCGGAACGACCAACGAGGGCAACCGCCAATCACTTTGGGCCGCTGCACCGGCCGCCCGGATCGAAAAGAAACCCAGAAGAACGATCAGGACCACGCGCAACATCGTTGATACGGGATCGCGCAACAGCCGCTGCCAGCGCTCCTCTTCTTGTCCTGTGAGAAAACGCCCCGCCACAACCAGCATTGGCGATTCGGAAGAAAGTTTATCCAATGGGCGTTCCTCCTTTTTACAGATGACGATCGACAATGCCACGCAGTTCTTCAAAATCGGAAATGCACCGTTTTGGAATTGACAACTGTTGGTTCTTTCCGGTATAGATCTCTACCGTGTCACGGCAATTGACGGCGCGGGTAACGTGTGACCACGGCAGCCGCATCGGGCGCATCCCGTCGGCCTTGTCCACGAGCAAAATATAAGCATCGGTAAATTCTACACGCAACTTGCAAATACGACGCTCGGTACGCGTAATAGCGCGCCGCATCCGGATCCGCGCTTTGATGACGGATACCAAAAAATCAACCAACAAAGCGGATAAAAACAAGGGAAGCGGCTTGATCGCTAACAAAAAATATCCAAACGATGCCAACATCGTCATAAGGATACATTTGCTTGGAAGCGACGCCACAAACCGTTCCATCGCCGTCTCAGACGCGATACCGACGATCTCGTTATCGGTGTACTCCACCTCTACCGTCAATAAACTCTCGCCATCGGCTGTCGATACGGGCGGTGTAACCGTTTCTCCTTCGGCGATACCCGGTACGAGTTTGTTTACCAATATCTGCCGTGGGGCGGGAATGTTCTTAAGAGCCGCTTGCCGTGTGACTTCGGCAGTGTGCTCGTTTAAAAAGCGTGCGGGAATCACGATGGATTTTCCATCCGTGCCGCAAAAGATCATCATGTCTGCGGTTTCCGCATACACGCGGCATTGCTCATACGGAATTACGGTGGTTGCGGTGGCGGTACGCTTACGGATCGCATCGCTCTCAACCGTGACGGTACCGAAAAACACATAGCCGCTGTAAACGGTGGAATCGTACGCCGCTTCACTGCGCCGTCGCAGCTGTGCGGGCAACGTCATCATCATCCACAATTCCGAGCCGATCAGCAAGACCAAAAGCGAAATAAGCGACCAGTCGATACCGTTGGAATACTGAAAGTCCACGATTCCCATCACAACGCACGCCGCCAGCATGAACAGCGATATAACGCGTGCTCCGCGCGCCATTCCCTTAGCACGGCCGGCGAGAATCTCCTGTGAGCGAACGTATTCTTCGCGGCTTAAGTCAACAGCATATTCCTCTTCTGTGAAAAAGTCGTTCATGGATTATGTTCCTCAGATATCAAGATTAGACACGTATTTCGCGTTCTTTTCAATAAAATCACGGCGCGGCTCAACCTTGTCACCCATCAGGATAGTAAAGGTTTCATCCGCCGCGATCGCATCGCTCAGCTCCACCTTCAGCATGGTACGGAACGCGGGATCCATCGTGGTTTCCCATAACTGTTCGGGATCCATTTCACCAAGACCTTTATAGCGCTGGATATCCGTGTTGCCGCCGAGCTCTTCAATATAGCGGTCACGCTCCTCATCCGAGAACGCATACCGTGCTTGTTTACCCTTGGACACCTTAAACAGCGGCGGCTGTGCAATGTAGACATGACCCTCTTCAATGAGAGGCCGCATGTAACGGAAGAAGAACGTGAGAAGCAAGGTGCGGATGTGCGCACCGTCAACGTCCGCATCCGCCATGATGATGACTTTTCCGTAACGCAGTTTAGACAGATCAAAATCGTCACCGATACCGCAGCCGAGTGCCACGATAACGGGAATTAATTTTTCGTTGCCGTACACCTTGTCAAGCCGTGCCTTTTCGACGTTGAGCATCTTACCCCACATCGACAAAATGGCCTGGAAATTGCGATCACGGCCCTGGATCGCGGAGCCGCCTGCGGAATCACCCTCAACGATGTACAGTTCGGTGCGCTCGGCATCGCTCCAGATACAGTCAGCCAGCTTGTCCGGCATGCGAGTAGACGCAAGTCCGCTCTTTTTACGGGCAAGCTCTCGGGCTTTTTGAGCCGCCTCACGCACGCGGGCGGCATTGATGGATTTCTCTAGAATACCTTTGGCAACCGACGGATTTTCCTCCAGATACGGCGTCAATTTTTCGTTGAGCAGCTGTGTGACCAACGTACCCATGGCGGTGTTGCCGAGTTTTGCTTTGGTCTGACCTTCAAACTGTGCATCCTTCAGTTTGACGCTGATGACTGCTGTCAATCCCTCACGGACGTCGTCACCTTTTAGGTTAGAATCTGCATCCTTGAGCATGTTGTGGCGGCGGGCGTAATCGTTGAGAATACGCGTAATGCCGTTTTTGAAGGAGTTTTCGTGCGTACCGCCGTCCACCGTGTGGATATTATTCGCAAACGAAATGATATTTTCGTTATAGCTGTCGTTATACTGGAACGCAACCTCGGCAATGGAATCTCCGTCGGTAAGAGACATGTGCACAACGTTTTCGTGCAGCGCTTGATAGCCGCGGGTTTTGTTCATAAACTCTACGAAGGAGGAAATACCGCCCTCGTAGCAATATTCCTGCGATATGACGTTATCCTCGTCACGCAGGTCGGTAAGTGTAATTTTAAGTCCTGCATTAAGAAACGCTTGCTCACGCAACCGCTTTTGCAGTACTTCAAACTCGTATTCGGTGGTCTCACTGAAAATTTCAGCATCCGCTTTAAAGCGAATCAGCGTACCGTCACAGTCGGAAGTGCCGATCACCGTCAAATCGGAAGTTGCCACACCGCGTTCAAAACGCTGGGCAAAAACTTTTCCCTCACGGGAGATCTCAACTTCTAACCACTCGGACAACGCGTTAACAACTGACGAGCCGACACCGTGCAGACCGCCCGATACCTTATAGCCGCTTCCGCCGAATTTACCGCCGGCATGCAACACGGTCAACACGACCGTAACGGTCGGGATGCCGAGCTTTTCATTGATACCGACGGGGATGCCGCGGCCGTTATCGCGCACCGAGATAACGTTACCCGGTAAAATATCCACCTCAATGTGGGTACAAAAACCGGCCAACGCCTCATCGATGGAGTTGTCCACGATCTCGTATACCAGATGGTGCAGACCGCGCGGTCCCGTTGAACCGATGTACATGCCGGGACGCTTGCGAACAGCTTCCAGACCCTCTAAAACCTGTATTTGACTTTCGTCATAGGCCTCGCTGCCGGCGCGGGTCATTTCATTTTCTAAATTCTGATCCATTTCCATTTCGGTACCTCTCATTCACTCAAAATTACCGGAAAGATTCGGCTCGTTTTAACAATGTTGCGCAGGATATCTGCGAAATATAAACGATTGGCGGCTCGTCCCCTTTTTGACAAACCACAAAACTTTTTGGAAGATCATCACCGACGGTGACCACCCGCCCGCTACGCTGCGCTTGGTTCAGAAAGCTGCGTGTGTTTTTGGAGATCGTGGTGTTTTCCATGTCGAAAATCCCAACAATTTCCCGCATCGGCACAACCGTTTCTTGTCCTATATGTAAATACATACTGACACTCCTTAAACTTTACACAAACCGTGATTACTTTGTGGAAAGCTCACCGCTTTTTACGTAGATTTTTTGTCCGTCTTTCAGCGCTTTCAGCGGTTCGGGATCGCAGCAGGTAATAAACACCTGCCAGTCCTTAATGTGATTTAAAATATATTCCTGACGGGAGTGATCCAGCTCACTCATTACGTCATCAAGCAACGCGATCGGTTTTTCACCCGTCACTTCTTCGAGCAACGCCGCTTCGGCAAGTTTGATGGCAAGTACGGCACTTCGCTGTTGCCCCTGTGAACCGAAGCTGCGGGCGGAAATACCGTTAATGTAAACCTCCATATCGTCCCGATGCGGGCCGACGGTGGTAAACCCTGCGGCGAAATCCTGACGGCGATGTATACGCAGTTCCTCATATAGTTTTGCCGCCATTTCTGCCGGTGTTTCTTCCGGCAAAATGTTGACGGTGGAAGTATATTGCAGATCAAATGCTTCTTTGCCGGAGGACAATCCTTGATAAATGTTACGCGCAACGGTTGCCATACGATAAACGTAACGCTGTCTGGCATGCAAAATACGGCAACCCGCTTGCGCCAATTGGCGATCCCATAGATCCATCATCTCAGATGCCGCTTCACCGGTATCCTGCGCTTTGCACAACGCATTGCGCTGTGCGAGAATCCGTGCATATTCCGATAGGGTTTTGACATATGCAGGTCGCAACTGGCAATAAGCAGCGTCAATTAAACGACGCCGTTCGGCAGGCCCGCCTTTAATCAGCGATAAATGTACCGGTGAGAACACTATGCCGCAAAACACCCCCGCTAATTTTGCCGCAGAGGATTGTTTGATTCCGTTAAGCGTTGCCACGCGGCGGCTTTGAATGGAAATCTCTGCCTGCTGATTGCGCCCGCCGGCTTCAAAATCCATTTGGAGGCGGCTTTGTTCACAATCAAAGGCAACCAGCTCACTATCCTTGGCAGATCGAAAACTTTTAGTACCGGTAAATAACCAAATAGCTTCTAAAAGATTGGTTTTTCCCTGCGCATTTTCACCCACAATGACATTGACACCGGGATGCGGTTCAAAACAACCGGGTTTTAAATTACGAAATTTCTCGAAGGATAAGCGGGAAACTTGCATAACGTTAGTGCCTCACTCGACCGTTATTGTTTGATCGCCGACCGTTACGGTATCTCCCGGACGGATTTTCTTTCCCCGTTGGATACAAATTTCTCCGTCTACCGATACCGTACCGTCCTGGATCATCCATTTTGCCTGCCCGCCCGTATCGGCAACACCGGCAAGCTTCAGCAGCGCATCCAATCGGATAAATTCAGTTTGAATTTTCGTTATCATACGCGTTTCAATTTAACCGGCAGCACTAAAAATAAGAAACTTTCACCGGAGGTCGGGACAATCTTCATCGGGGCTTGTGCACCGTTGAGTTCGATTAAAATCTCATCGCTTTCGGTATTACGCAGGGCATCTAACAGAAAACGGCAGTTGAAGCCCATTTCTTCGGGACGTCCCTCCATGCCGACCGACAAAATCTCGTTTACACTGCCGAGTGCCGTGATGCAGGAAAGATAGATTTGATCGTCCTTAAAACGGCAGATCAGCGGGGATTTGATACGATCGCTGATAACCAGTGAGGCGCGGTCGACCGCGTCGATCAGTTCACGGGTCTTTACACGGATCTTTGTAGTGGTTTGCATCGGAATCGCCTTGCGATACGGTAAAAAATCACCTTCCAGCAAACGGGAAAACACCGAATAACCGCCGATTTCCATAATAATATGACGGGAACCTACCGTTACGTACAACGGCTCTTCCTCTTCACTGAGAAGTTTGAGAACTTCGCCGAGCGTCTTGCCCGGTACCACGAACTGCAAGGTTTCACTGCTCTTGATCTCCTCACAACGCATTGCTAAACGAGAGCCGTCCACCGCAACCAAGCGTAACGAATTATCCGCGATTTCAAACTGTACGCCGGTATGGATAGGGCGGGTATCCGTCTGTGCAACCGCAAACAGCGTTTGACGGATCATACTTTTCAGCACGTTTTGTTGCATGGTAAGCGCGGCACCATCGTTAATGGTAGGTAGTTCCGGATAATCAGCAGAAGAAAAACCCATAATGGTAAATTCCGAATTACCGCTGCGAATAACAGTATTATTACGGTCGTTTGACGTAATAATAATTTCTTCTTCCGGCAATTTTCGAATAATTTCGGAAAACAGTTTTGCTGTCAGTACCAATTCACCGGCTTCTTCAACGTCCGCTTCTATGGTTGTGGTAATACCAAGTTCCATATCGTATCCGGCTAAGAAAAGAGAAGTGGCAGAGGCCTTTAAAAGAATACCTTCCAATGCCGGTAACGCAGATTTGGATGCAACACCTCTTTGCACGTTATTAACAGCATCGACCAGGGCTTGCCTTGCACAAGTAATTCGCATGAGGATCTTCCTTTCTTTTATAAAAATATATCTTTCTTTTGTAGTAGTAGATAGTAGTGTCTGTGAAATTGTTAAAAAGTTTGAAAAAGTGCATATTCTCCGCCGTTTTGAGTGATTTGGTTGGTGTAAAGGCGGGGAAACACCGTGGGGAAAAATGTGAAAAGAATGTAAGAATAAACAGCGTGTTGAAACGTGTGTGTGGAATGTTTAAAAAATGTGAAAAACTTTCCACTGCAATTCACAAATATTTCACTCAATTTTCCGAAATATTTTTAATAATATCTTTAATCATGCCGTTAAAGGACGTGTCCGTTTCCATGCGTTTTTCAACCTTTTGCAATGCATATACCACGGTGGAATGATCGCGCCCGCCGAATTCTTCACCGATATCTTCCATCGACAGACTGGTTACGTTTCTCAAAACGTAAATGGCGACCTGCCGCGCGGCGGAAATATTTGCGGAACGCTTGTTGGAGCGGATGTCGTCTGCCATGACCGACATGGTACGCGCGACTTCCGTAATAACTCGTTCAACCGTGATGGGAACCGGTTGATTATCGTTTTTAATATCGCGGATCGCTGTCTGTGCCGTTATAAGCGTCGGTGTTTCGCCCTCTAACATACATTTTGCATGAATACGGCGAACGGCTCCTTCCAGCTGACGAACGTTTTTCTTCAAATGAGTGGCTAAATAGTTGACGATATCATCGCTGATATTCATATTCAGCAGCTGTGCTTTTCCTTTAATAATGGCAATGCGCGTTTCAAAATCCGGCGGCTGAATATCGGCCATAAGACCCATTTCAAAGCGGGTCCGTAAGCGCTCTTCCAAAGTGGCAATTTCGCGAGGCGGTCGGTCAGAAGTGAGCACAATTTGTTTTCCTGCTTGATGAAGTTCATCAAATGTATGGAAAAATTCTTCCTGTGTACTCTGTTTACCGGAAATAAACTGAATATCGTCAATCAACAGAACGTCCACATGACGATATTTTGCACGGAATTCCGCAGTAGAACCGTTGCGGATTGCCTCAATAAGTTCGGTGGTCATAAATTCAGCTTTGGTAAAAAGCACCCTCAAGGAGGGATCGCGTTTACGCAGTTCGTTGCAAATAGCAAACATCAAATGGGTTTTACCAAGCCCCGAATCACTGTAAATAAACAAGGGGTTAAAATCCCGGGCCGGTTTATTAGCAACTGCCTGCGAGGCGGCATGCGCCAGTTTATTGGAAGGACCGACCACAAAATTATCAAAGGAGTAGTCGGATGTGACGGGATTTTGATCTACAAAATTTTCGGCTTGCGGAAAATTCGGATCGGGTTTCACTTCCGTCTTTTCTTTTTGATCTTCTTCTGATAAGATTTTTAAATCAAACGGAATTCCCAACACCTCGCGCACGGCGGTTTTGATGCGGTCTGCATACTGCCCTTCAATAATACCGCGCTGAAAATTGGTGCGGACCAATACTACTACAGCGTTATCTTCAATGGAACACGGCTCAATACAACTGATCCACGTGTTGTAAGCTACTCGGCTGATATCCGATTGATTTTGCAAATAGGCCAGTATTTCTGACCAAGCTTCTTTAATGGATTCCATTTTTTAAACTCCTTTTTACCACTGATCGAGGCGGGAAGTACTATCTAATTATATATATAATATATAAAGGTATAAATACACACCTAATTGTATCACATTATTTTAAGCTTTACAATCCTTTAAACGAATATTTTTTAACTTTTTATACAGTTCCGAGTCATAAGACGGCTCAATTAAAAAGAATCGGCAAAAAAGCGGGTTTAAACGGCAAAAACAACATATGAAAAAGATTGTCTAAATTCGTAAAAAACAGCTTGTACGGAAAAAAGCGGGAAAAACTGTTGACTTTTATCAAATATCTGTTATATAATAAACTCTCGCAAGGCGAAAGGGGGAAATACCATGCTTCGGACATATCAGCCGAAAAAGAGACATCGTAAAATGGAACACGGCTTCCGCAAGAGAATGGCAACTGCCAACGGCCGTAAGGTTCTGGCTCGCCGCAGAGCTAAGGGAAGAAATCGTCTTACCTATTAAAAAGAGCCACTTTGTGTGGCTTTTTTTTATATGGTACGGGGGTAATAGCGTATGTCAAAACTGTACGTGTTGAAACAAAACACCGAATTTCGGGGCGCGTATTATCGGGGAAAATCGTTTGTACATCCTCTTTTGATCGCGTACGTTCGAAAGAATCGGTTTGGTATTCCGCGGTTTGGCATCACCACCGGAAAAAAACTGGGTAAGGCGGTAAAACGCAATCGTTGCCGTCGCCTTATTCGGGAGGCATACCGTCAGATCGCGCCGGAGATCACCGGCGGATTTGATATGGTATTCGTTGCGCGTGCAGCAACCGTAGAAAGCAGAGAACCGAAAGTCGAAAAAGCGATGCGGGAGCTGCTGAAAAAAGCGGGAGTGATCGCATGAAATGGGCTTTGAAACTCTTTATCAGAGGGTATCAAAAGTTTTTATCTCCGCTTTTTCCGTCGGTTTGTCGGTTTCAGCCGACCTGCTCCGCGTATGCCATTGAGGCAATTGAGCGATTTGGTGCCGTGAAAGGTGTTATTCTTGCCGCACAGCGAATTGTTCGCTGCCGACCGGGTGGCGGCCACGGATACGACCCGGTCCCTGAAACATTTGAACTGTTCAAAAAACGATAAAGGAGAGCGAAGCCATGACGGCTATTTTTGATATTTTAGCGATCCCGCTTGGTTGGTTGATGCGACTGATCTACGGTTTGATTCCGGAATATCTGCTTGCGATTTTCCTGTTTACCTTGATCGTGCGCTTGATTTTGTTCCCGTTATCTCTTAAAACACAGAAAAGTACGGCAGACCGTGCGCGTCTGGCGCCCCGTTTGGAACGCTTAAAGAAAAAATACGAAAAAGATCCGAAAAAGCTGCAGGAAAAGCAGATGGCACTGTACGAAAAGCACGGTGTCAGCATGACCGGCGGCTGTATGCCGATGCTGGTTCAGATGCTTGTTCTGTTCGGTATTATTTCGGTTATCTATGCACCGCTTAAGCACATTGCGGGTGTTCCGGACCAGGTTATTACCGCGTCGGTTACCGCGATGACCACCGCCGAAGGCGACAGAAAAGTGGATGAAAAAGAGTTCAAAGGGTACTACAAAGAAATGCATATGCTCGGTCGCCTGGAAGACTACGAGACGGAAGTGAAAGCCGAGATCGTAAAAGCCGGGTACAAAGCCGAAGAAGCCGATCGTTACGTTGCCGAAATGAAAGAACTCAAAAAGGACTTCATGTTCTTCGGCAAGGATCTGCTGCAAAACCCGTGGAGCGGATTTGCAAACATTTCCGTTTTGTGGCTCATTCCGCTGATCTCGGGACTTACCGCGTTCTTCTCCAGCTTGTTGTCCATGCACTATACCAAGATGGCGACGGCTGCAGAAAATCAGCCGGGACAAGGTTGCTCCAACGTGATGATGCTCGTGTGGATGCCCGCGTTTTCGCTGTTTATTACCTTCACCGTTCCCGGCGGTGTCGGTATTTACTGGATCTGTTCCAACTTGATCGCGCTTTTACAGACCTACGTACTTAACCAGATCTACAACCCTGCCAAGATCCGTGCGCAGGCGGAGATCGAGTACGAGGAGCGCCGCCGTCAAAAGCAAGAGGATAAAAAGCGTCTTGCCGAGGCGCGCGCCAAAGAGCAGCGTGAATTAGCCGCACAGCAAAAGCAAGAGAAAAAAGCTCCCGCCAAAAAGAAAAAACAAGAGCCGGCCTCTGAGGAAAAACCGCAGGAGGATGCGGTGGCGGAAGACCAATCGGAACCGAAAGACGAGTAATCGTTCGGAATAGATGAAGAGAGGAAAAAGCACCGTGCAAAAAGAACTGCTCAAAGAGGCGGAAACGGTAGAAGAAGCCGTACGACTTGCCGCCGAGGAACTCGGAGTTCCGACTGAGGATCTCACGGTAGAGGTCCTGCAAGAGCCGCAGAAAAAAGCGTTTGGCTTGTTTGGCGGCACCAAAGCACAGGTCAAAGTGACCGTTAAAGAAACCGATCCGTGTAAAGCGGCCGTTGCGTTTTTGAAAGACATTCTTTCGAAAATGGGTGTGGAAGACGTAGAGATCACCGCGAAAGAGGAGGACGGCACCTGCGCCCTGACTTTAGAGGGTGAAGATCTCGGCTTTATCATCGGCCGTCGCGGCGAAACGCTGGATGCGCTGCAGTATTTGACAAGTCTGGTTGCCAACCGTGTGGAGAACGCGTTTTACCGCGTGACCGTAAACGTCGGCAACTATCGCGAGAAACGCGAAAAGACGCTGTCGGGTCTTGCCCGCAAAGCGGCGATCCAGGCGGCAAAGAGTGGCCGCAAGACGTCGCTTGAGCCGATGAATCCGTACGAGCGCCGTATCATTCACACCGCTGTCCAAAAGGTGGACGGCGCCACCTCGTACAGCGTCGGCAGCGAGCCGCAGCGCCACGTGGTGATCGCTCCGTCGGAGGATAACCCTGTCAAGACCCGTTCCCGCAGCAGAGGTCGTTCGGATAACCGCGACCGCGAGGAGCGTCCTGTCCGCGGCGAACGCCGTGATCCGATGGCGATCGACCGTCCGGTCCGCAAATTCGTACCGCGCAGCAACCCGATGAACACCGCAGAGGATATTGCTCCCCCGGAGCGTACCACTTCGGAAACCGAAATCAAAGCCACTCTGTACGGCAGAATCGATCTGTAAAAAGTAAAGCGCACCGCATGGGTTTCCATGCGGGGCGCGTCTTTTTTTTCTTTCGCATATTCTTCGATCTCGTCCAAACC
>JAZNRA010000188.1:0-1573 GCA_045590415.1 Acutalibacteraceae bacterium
AGAACGACATGGCTACGATCCGACTTGTTCGAGGCCACAGGCACCGAGTATTTCTACACGCTGATCGACGACGCGGTCGCGCGCGTCATCCGCTCCAAGGGTGGCTTCATCTGGGCGTGCAAGAATTACGACGGCGACGTCATGAGCGACATGGTCGCCACCGCGTTCGGCTCACTCGCCATGATGACCAGCGTGCTCGTTTCGCCCGACGGCAAATACGAGTACGAAGCGGCACACGGCACCGTTACCCGCCACTATTACAAGCACTTGAAGGGCGAAGAGACCTCCACCAACTCCGTCGCCACCATCTTCGCGTGGTCGGGCGCGTTGCGCAAGCGCGGCGAGCTCGATAACCTGCCCGAGCTGTGTGCGTTTGCCGACCGCTTAGAAGCCGCCACCCTCGGCACCATCGAGGACGGCATCATGACGGGTGACTTGTACCTGTTATCCACGCTTGAAAACAAGAAAAAAGTCAATTCCTTGGAATTTTTGGATGCCATCGCCGAAAGATTGGCTTGACATACCTTTAAATCCATGTTACAATACACACCGTTAAACAAGGGGTGCTGAGTAATCGGCTGAGAGGAAGCTTCGCTTCTAACCCTGTGACCTGATCCGGACAATGCCGGCGTAGGAATGTTTACAAAACGCAGCAGGGAAAGCGCGCACCATCTGCTTTTTTAACATCCTATCCGTGTATGTTCGGATAGGATGTTTTTTTGTTAAAAAGGAGTGTTTAATATGTCAACTCGCAAAGAATCCGTTTACCGCTTAACCGAAAGTGCGTTGCTGCTTGCCATCGCCGCGGTGTTAAGCGTCATCAAACTGGTGGATATGCCGTACGGCGGCAGTGTTACCGCCTGCAGTATGTTACCGCTTCTCATAATCGCCTACCGCCACGGTACGCGTCACGGTCTGTTCACCGCGTTCACTTACAGTTTAATTCAACTGTTGCTTGGATTGGACAATTTCTCGTATGCCACCTCGTTCGGTGCCGTCATTGCCATTGCGGTGTTCGATTACCTGCTCGCCTTCTTGGCACTCGGACTCGGCGGTATCTTCCGGGGTAAACTGCCGCAGGGTGCGGCACTCGGCACCGCGGCTGTCCTCACAGGGCTTTTCCGCTATCTGTGCCACGTCGTTTCGGGCTGTACGGTATGGGCTGGGCTCTCCGTCCCCACCACCGAAGCGCTTATCTATTCCCTCTCGTATAACGCGACCTACATGATCCCCGAGATCGTTATTTTAGCCCTCGGTGCGGTGTACGTGTCCCGCTTGTTATACTTGGAAGGCGCGGGCGTTTCCCGTGCCGTCATCCGTCGAGAGCAGGGCGGTACGGCTGCCACCGTGCTTTCGGGAATTGCCTACACGGCGTTGTTTTTAACCGTTGTCGGCGACGTGATCTACATCGCCCCCACCCTGCAAAACGCGTCCAGCGGAGAACTCTTTTTTACAGGGCTCGCCGCTCTCAACTGGCTCGGCGTTGCCATCTTCACCGCCGTGGGTGTGATGATCTTTACCGCATTAAAGCTCATCGCCAACCGCATCAAACACTAACCGATCCTACACAAAA
>JAZNRA010000189.1:0-9657 GCA_045590415.1 Acutalibacteraceae bacterium
TGCCATACCGGCGCGTATATTCCGTACTTCTATTCTTCCTATACCGGCGAGAATACCTCTGTGTTGACAAACCGCAAGAAGATCGTTGTTCTGGGTGCAGGCCCCATCCGTATCGGCCAGGGTGTGGAATTCGACTATTCCACCGTCCACGCCGTTATGACCATCAAGAACGCCGGTTACGAGGCTATCATCATCAACAACAACCCCGAAACCGTCTCCACCGACTACACCACCGCCGACAAGCTGTACTTTGAGCCTCTGACTCCCGAAGATGTTATGAACATCGTGGAGTTCGAAAAGCCCGAGGGCGTCATCGCTTCCCTGGGCGGCCAGACCGCCATCAATCTGGCACAGCCCCTGTTTGACCGGGGTGTCAAGATCATCGGTACCGACTGCGCGGCGATCGAACGCGCGGAAGACCGCGGCACCTTTGAAAGAATTTTGCGCGAGCTGAACATCCCGCAGCCCAAGGGACACGCCGTCACCAAGATCGAGGACGGTATCGCCGCGGCGGCAGACATCGGTTATCCGGTCTTGGTGCGCCCGAGCTTCGTGCTCGGTGGTCGAGCCATGCAGATCGTGGCGGGCGAAGAACAACTCCGCCATTATTTGAAGACCGCCGTTGAGATCGACGAGGACAAGCCCGTTTTGGTCGACAAATATATTCAAGGCAAGGAAGTCGAGATCGACGCGATCTGTGACGGTAAGGACGTCTTTGTCCCCGGCATCATGGAACTGGTCGAGCGTACCGGCGTTCACTCGGGTGACTCCATCAGCGTGTATCCCACATTCAGTATCTCGGATAAAGTCAAAGGCACCATTCTGCAGTATGCGAAAAAACTGGGCCTTGGCATCGGCATCATCGGTTTATTTAACATTCAGTTTATCGTCGATAAGGACGAAAACGTCTTTATCATTGAAGTCAATCCCCGTTCCTCCCGCACCGTCCCGTTCCTCTCGAAAGCAACGGGCTACAGCTTGGCGGATATTGCGACCGAGGTCATCATGGGCAAGAGTTTGAAAGAACAGGGTATCTTCAGCATCTATCCCGACGAGAAAAAGCGCTGGTACGTCAAGGTCCCGGTGTTCTCGTTCAATAAGATCCGCGGTCTGGACGCGTATCTGTCACCCGAGATGAAATCCACCGGTGAAGCGATCGGCTATGACGATAAACTCAACCGTGCGTTGTATAAGGCCTTGCAGGCATCGGGCATGCACCTGCAGAATTATGGCACGGTATTTGCTACCATCGCGGATAAAGATAAGCAGGAGGCATTGCCGCTCATCCGCCGTTTCTACAACTTGGGCTTCAACATTGCCGCTACGCAGGGCACCGCTGATTTCTTGAAAGAAAACGGCATTCGCACCCACGTGCTTAAAAAGATCAGCGACGGCAGTGACGAGATCGGCGAAGCACTTCGCCAAGGTCATATCGCGTACGTTCTCAACACGCGCGACATCGGCTCGATGGGTCAGGCGAGCGACGGCTATGAGATCCGCCGTTATGCCACCGACAACAACGTTACCATCTTCACCGCGTTGGATACGGTGCGCGTACTGTTGGACGTGTTAGAAGAAACCACGTTGACAATTTCCACTATTGACGCATAAGGTGACAAGATGAAACAGAGTATTTTTACCATCTTAAAAAACGAACCGCTGACGGATACGGTATACCGTATGGTGCTCGACGGCGATACCGAGGCGATCACCGCCCCCGGTCAGTTCGTGAATATTAAGCTGGACGGACTGTTCTTGCGCCGTCCCATCTCGGTGTGTGACTGTGTTGACGGTGAGCTGACGCTTGTTTATAAAGCGGTCGGTAAGGGCACGGAGCAGATGACCACCATGCGAGCGGGCGAGCAACTGGACGTTCTGACAGGGCTCGGCAACGGTTACGATACCGCTTCGGCAGGAGCACACGCGCTCCTGCTCGGCGGCGGTGTCGGTGTGCCGCCGCTGTATATGCTGGCAAAAAAGCTTATTGCGCAGGGCAAAACCGTTTCGGTGGTGTTAGGGTTTAACACCGCGGGCGAAGTGTTTTATGAGCAGGAATTCAAAGCACTCGGTGCGAACGTGACGGTCACCACCGTTGACGGCTCGTACGGTGTAAAGGGCTTTGTGACCGATGCTCTGCCCGCGTCATACGACTATTTCTTCACCTGCGGTCCCGAGCCGATGCTCAAAGCGGTGTATAAACGCACCGCCACCGAAGGCCAGTTCAGCTTTGAGGAACGCATGGGTTGCGGCTTCGGTGCGTGCATGGGCTGTTCCTGCAAAACGGTGACCGGCTATAAACGCATTTGCAAAGACGGACCGGTACTTACAAAGGAGGAGATCTTATGGGACGCTTAACCGTCAACCTCTGCGGGGTTGAACTGGATAATCCCATTATCCCCGCCAGCGGTACGTTCGGATACGGCTACGAATTTGCAGAGCTGTACGATATCAATATGCTCGGCTCGTTCTCGTTCAAAGGAACGACAAAAGAGCCCCGCTTCGGCAATCCCACGCCGCGTATCGCGGAATGCCCGATGGGCATGATCAACGCGGTCGGTTTGCAAAACCCCGGCGTGGAAAAAGTCATTGCGGAAGAACTGCCGAAAATGCGCCGGCATTTCCATAAAAAGGTCATGGCGAACGTCAGCGGCTTTTCGGTGGAGGATTATGCGTATACGTGCGAACGCTTGAACGGGGAAGAGGACATCGGCTGGTTTGAAGTCAACGTCAGTTGCCCCAACGTTCACGGCGGCGGCATGAGCTTCGGCACGTCACCCGAAGCGGCGGCGGAAGTTACCGCGGCGGTGCGCAAGGTGACGGACAAACCCTTACTGATCAAACTGTCCCCGAACGTTACGGATATCGTGTCTATAGCAAAAGCGTGCGAGGCGGCGGGTGCAGACGGCATCAGTTTGATCAACACTCTGCTCGGCATGCGCATTGATCTGAAAACCAAAAAGCCCGTGATCGCCAACAAAATGGGCGGTTTTTCGGGCAGCGCGATCTTTCCCGTTGCCGTGCGCATGGTATACCAGGTGGCGGGCGCGGTGAAAATCCCCGTTGTCGGCATGGGCGGCGTCAGCAGTGCGGAAGACGTCGTTGAAATGATGCTCGCGGGTGCCACCGCGGTAGAAGTAGGCGCGGCGAATCTCGTCGATCCCTTTGCCTGCAAGACCATCATCGAGGAGTTGCCGCACGTGATGGATAAATACGGTATTCAGAATTTAAACGACATCATAGGAGGAGCACATCATGGGTAAGGACGTTATTGTGGCGTGTGATTTTGCGAGCGCCGAGCAGGTTTTCGCGTTTCTGGATAAGTTTACCGGACGCAAACCCTTCGTCAAGATCGGCATGGAACTCTTTTATGCCGAAGGTCCGCAGATCGTACGTGAGATCAAAAAAAGAGGTCATAAGATCTTTTTGGACTTAAAACTGCACGACATTCCGAACACGGTCAAAAAATCCATGTCGGTGCTCTCCCGTCTGGATGTGGATCTGTGCAACCTGCACGCGGCGGGCACGGTGCGCATGATGGAAGCGGCGATCGAGGGGCTTACCCGTCCCGACGGTACCCGTCCTCTGCTGATCGCGGTAACGCAGCTCACCTCCACCGATCAGGAAAGCATGGAAAACGACCTGCTCATTCACGAGCCGATCGACGAAGTCGTGATGCACTATGCCGCCAATGCCAAAAAGGCAGGGCTTGACGGTGTCGTGTGCTCTCCGCTGGAGGCAGGAAAAGTTCACGAGCGTTGCGGCAAGGAGTTCCTCACCGTCACCCCCGGTGTCCGTTTTGCGGACGGGGATATCGGCGATCAGAAACGCGTCATGACTCCCGCCGAGGCAAAACGCATCGGTTCGGACTATATCGTGGTCGGACGCCCGATCACGGCGGCCGACGATCCGGTTGCCGCATACGAGCGTTGCGTAGCGGAATTTTGTGATTGAAAGGAAGAAAAACATGGAAGCGTATAAAAGAGAGTTTATCCAATTTCTCCAAGGAGCCGGTGTGTTAAAATTCGGTGATTTCACGGCAAAAAGCGGCCGCAAGATCCCGTATTTCATCAATGCCGGTGACATTAAAACCGGTGAACAGATCAAGACGCTGGGCGAATTCTACGCCAAAGCGTATCTGGATAAGGTCGGTGCCAAGCGCACCGTGCTGTACGGTCCTGCCTACAAGGGCATCTCCATCGCCGTATCGTCCTCCATTGCACTTGCCAAAGAGGGTTTGGACGTGCCGTTCTTCTTCAATCGCAAGGAAGCCAAAGACCACGGTGAAGGCGGTATTTTCGTCGGCTACGTCCCGAAAGCGGGCGAGTCCGTCGTCATCGTTGAAGACGTTATCACGGCAGGCACGGCGATCCGCGAAAGCATGGCAAATCTCTCGTCGCTGGAAGATGTAAAAGTGGAAGCGACCTTTGTTATGGTTGACCGTAAGGAAAAGGGCAAGACCGAAAAATCCGCCATGGCTGAGGTGGAAGAGGAGTTCGGATTCCCGGTATACTCGGTGGTTGACGTGTACGACATCATCGAGTATTTAGAAGAAGATGATGCGAACGCCGAAAACGTTCAGCGCATCAAGAATTATTTGGCTGTAAACGGTGCGACGGTATGAGAAGTTTAATCGATATTTTGGACCTTTCGGTTGACGAACTGGACGATCTGTTAAAAACGGCGTGTGACATCATGAAACGCCCCAAAAAGTACGCCAAAAAATGCAAGGGTAGAAAGCTGGCTACCTTGTTTTTTGAGCCGTCCACCAGAACCCGCCTGAGTTTTGAAGCGGCGATGCTGGAACTCGGCGGCAGTGTCATCGGCTTTTCGGATGCTGATTCCTCGTCTGCTTCCAAAGGCGAAAGCATTGCTGATACGGCAAAAATGATCAGTTGTTATGCTGACATCATCGCCATGCGCCACCCGAAAGAGGGTGCGCCGTTTGCGGCTTCCTTAAGTGCAAGTATTCCCGTCATCAATGCAGGCGACGGCGGCCATTGTCACCCCACCCAGACACTTGCCGACCTTCTCACCATTTATCGTGAGAAAGGCACGCTGGAGGGGTTGACCATCGGTTTTTGCGGTGACTTAAAATACGGCAGAACGGTCCATTCTCTCATTGCGGCGCTGTCGCGCTATCACGGCATCCGTGTGGTACTGATCTCGCCGAACGAACTGCGCCTGCCCGGCTACGTCAAGCATGAGTACATGGATAATATGGCTTGCGTGGAAACCGCCTCGCTGGACGATGCCATCGGTGACCTTGATATTCTGTATATGACTCGTATTCAGCGTGAGCGCTTTGACGATGCCGAGGAATACGAACGTTTGAAAGACAGTTACATTCTCACAACCGAGAAAATGGCAAAAGCGCCGAACACGATGTGCGTATTGCATCCGCTTCCGCGCGTCAACGAAATCAGCGTGGCGGTGGACGACGATCCCCGCGCCTGCTATTTCAAGCAAGCGCTTAACGGTAAATATATGCGCATGGCGCTTATCCTCAAATTGCTGTCGGAAGCCGACGGTAAAAAGCAAACTGTCGCGACGGACCTTGAAGGCGTTACCTGCCAAAACCCGCGTTGCATTACCGCTACCGAGCAGGAAGCACGGCAACTGTTCCGTTGCGTAAACGAGGAAAAACAGATATACCGCTGCGTATATTGTGAGGCACAGGTAAAGCGGTAAATTTTTCGCACGTATTTTAACAAAAAGCGAGCGAAAAAAGACCTTAAAAATCTTGCCGAAAAATGCTGCACATACCTTGACAGAAAACTGACGGATATGGTATACTTGTTGAGTAAAAATAAGCATTCTTTGCAACTGACGGATTGAGTGGATAACCACAAAGGAACAAAGAGTGCGTTGGCTGTTTTCGCTTGCCGACCGTCTGGGCACACGAGCTTATTTTTAGAGTAAGCTTAGTGTGCCCTTTTTGTTTTTTGAAGGCCCTGCAAAACGAGTGTCGCGCTCTCAAAATCCCGTCACACTAAGGAGTAAAAATCATGAAAAAAATCGCACTTATCATGGGCAGTGACAGCGATCTGCCGATCGTGGGAAAGGCAACGGCTGTGTTAAAAGAACTGGATATTCCGTATGAGGCACACATCTATTCCGCACACCGCACGCCGGCTGAGGCGCGCGATTTCACGGTAGCGGCACGCGATAATGATTTCGGTGCCATCATCTGCTTTGCCGGCATGGCGGCGCATTTGGCGGGTGCCGTTGCGGCAAACACCACGTTGCCGGTCATCGGTGTTCCGTGCAAATCCTCGGTGCTCGACGGCATGGATGCTTTGCTTTCCACCGTGCAGATGCCCACCGGTATTCCGGTCGCGACCGTTGCCATCGGCGGCGGTGCTAACGCGGCATTGCTTGCGGCACAGATCTTGGCGGTTGAAGATAAAGCTTTGGCTGCAAAACTGGATCAAAAACGCAAATCCGATGCAGCGAAAGTGTTGGAAAAAGATGCCACCGTCGCGGCGGCTCTGTAAGATAGTTTTTAATAATTTTTTTATAAAGGGGTTTTCCGAAATGAAACAGGTCTATGTGGGAAAAACGAAAGATGTCTTTGCTTTGGATAACGGCAACTACTTGCTGAAGTTCAAAGATGATTGCACCGGTAAAGACGGTGTGTTCGATCCGGGCGAGAACGCCGTGGGCTTAACCATCGACGGTGTGGGTGACGTCAACCTGCGTATGTCGATCTATTTCTTTGAGAAGGTCAATGCCGCCGGCATCAAGACCCACTATGTGGATGCTTCTCTGGAAGACACCACCATGGAAGTCCTGCCTGCCAAAGTGTTCGGCAAAGGTCTTGAGGTTATCTGCCGTCACAAGGCGGTCGGTAGCTTCTACCGCCGTTACAGCGATTATATCGAGGAGGGTGCCGATCTGCCCGCCTACGTTGAAATGACCTTCAAAAACGACGAAAAGGGCGACCCGCTGGTCACCAAAGACGGCCTTGTTGATCTCGGCGTGATGACTGCCGAGCAGTACGACGATATGAAATTGATGACCCAGAAGATCACGCAGATCGTGGCTGACGATCTGAAAGAGAAGGGGCTCGTGCTTTACGACATTAAGTTTGAATTCGGTTACGATGCCGACGGTAAAGTGATGCTCATCGACGAGATCGCTTCCGGCAACATGCGCGTGTATAAGGATGGCGAGTATATCGATCCCATGACCTTGTCCAAACTGTTTTTTGCCTGATCAATACGAATCACCAAATACGCCTATAGGGCGTATTTGGGCTTTTACGGACTTAGTTTAAGGAGGACGTCATGGGAGGATTTTTCGGAATCGCCTCAACCAAAGAGTGCTTGCTGGACGTGTTTTTCGGTGTAGATTACCATTCACACTTGGGTACGCGCCGAGCGGGGCTCGCGGCATACGATGCCGAGATCGGCTTGCAACGGCAGATCCACAACATCGAGAATTCACCGTTCCGCACCAAGTTTGAACACGTGCTGGAGGAAATGAACGGCGTAGCGGCGATCGGCTGTATCAGCGACAGCGATCCTCAGCCGTTGCTCATCCGTTCCAAGCTCGGCACGTTCGCGATCTGTACCACCGGTGTTATCAACAATGCCGATGAACTGATCGAACAGCACGTTCAGCGCGACGATCATTTTGATGCAATGACCGGCGGCAGAGTCAACTCGACCGAACTGCTCGCTTCTCTCATCAGCTTGAAAGACAGCTTTGTGGAGGGCATCCGTTTCGCGCAGGAAGTCATTGACGGCACCACCACCATTCTCATTCTGACAAACAGCGGCTCGATCATTGCCGCCCGCGACAAGGTCGGTCGTCTGCCGATCCTGATCGGCAAGGGTGAGGATGGCTACTGTGCCACCTTTGAATCTTACGCGGCGGAAAAACTCGGCTTCGAGATTGAAAAAGAACTCGGCCCGGGTGAGATCGTAGAACTCACCCCCGATTCCATGACCGTGTTGGCAAAGCCGGGGAAAAAGAAACGCATCTGCTCGTTCTTGTGGACCTATTACGGCTACTCCACCGCCGCTTACGAGGGCGTTAACGTGGAGGCGATGCGGTACCGCAACGGTGCGTTGATGGCACAAAACGATAAAGAAATGGGAACGTTGGCCGATCTTGATTACGTCTGCGGCATGCCGGACAGCGGGATCCCGCACGCGATCGGCTACGCGAACGAGAGCGGCACACATTATGCCCGTGCGTTCATCAAATACACACCCACCTGGTCGCGCAGTTTTATGCCGTCCAAGCAGACGGAGCGCGATAAGATCGCCAAAATGAAGCAGATTCCCGTCAAGGATCTCATTACGGGTAAAAAACTGCTGTTTGTGGACGATTCCATCGTGCGCGGCACGCAGATCAAGGAAACCGTCGATTTTCTGTATGAAAACGGTGCCAAGGAAGTGCACATGCGTTCCGCTTGTCCGCCGATCATGTTCGGTTGCAAATACTTAAACTTCTCCCGTTCCACCTCGGATCTGGATCTCATTGCCAGACGCGTGATCGTGGAGCTTGAGGGGGAAGAGGGCTTTAAGTATATCGATGAATACAGCGACGGTAACACCGAGCGCGGTAAAAACTTACGCGCCGCACTTTGCAAACGCTTTGAGTTTGCCTCGCTGGATTTCCAATCCATCGAAAACGTGATCAAAGCCATCGGCCTTCCCGAATGTGAACTTTGTACATACTGCTTGAACGGAAAGGAATAAACGTTATGCATAACAATTCAAGATCCGACTCCTACGCGGCGGCGGGCGTTGATATTACCGCCGGTTACAAGGCCGTAGAACTGATGAAACAGCACATCGCCAGAACCCGTAACGCCGGTTGTCTGGATGATGTCGGCGGTTTCGGCGGCTGCTTCGGTTTGCCGACCAACATGGAAGAACCTGTTTTGGTGAGTGGCACCGACGGCTGCGGTACCAAGGTGAAAATTGCTATGTTATTGGACAAGCACGATACCATCGGCATTGATGCCGTGGCAATGTGCGTCAACGACATCATCTGCGTCGGCGCGAAACCGCTCTTTTTCCTCGACTATATTGCCTGCGGCAAGAACGTTCCCGAAAAGATCGCGGACATCGTCAAAGGCGTTGCCGAGGGCTGTGTGCAGTCGGGTGCCGCGCTCATCGGCGGCGAAACCGCTGAACATCCGGGCTTAATGCCGGAAGATGATTACGATTTGGCTGGCTTTGCCGTCGGTATCGTTGATAAAAAAGACATTTTGGATAACAACACCATGAAAGCGGGCGACGTCGTGATCGCCCTGCCGTCCAGCGGTGTCCACTCCAACGGTTTTTCGCTCGTCCGCAAGGTGTTCGACGTCGAGAACGCAGACCTTACCTCTCCCGTTGCGGAACTCGGCGGCAAATCGCTCGGTGAAACGCTGCTGACCCCCACCAAGATCTACGTAAAACCCGTTCTTGCTCTGTTAGAACAAGTCAAAGTTAAGGGCATTCGTGCGATTCCATCTGCGGATGAATGCCTCTCCACAGAACGGGCATGACATGACAACGCCTTCTGTTTCTTTTGGTTTTGCCGAAGCACGGCCCTTGTCTTCCGGTGCAACATCCTCAGACAGTTTCCGGGCAAAGGTATACCAGCAAATATCAAATACGGAATACACATCCGCAGCGAAGACCATTTTTCTTGTTTTGG
>JAZNRA010000190.1:0-9269 GCA_045590415.1 Acutalibacteraceae bacterium
TACAGGTTCACATCGTAGGGACCCCAACCGTTGGCGTGGGGATCGATTTTATTCTTCACGCCGTCCAGGCCTGCCATCAGCAGAGCCGCATAGCAGAAGTAGGGGTTGCAGGTGGCGTCCGGGTTGCGCAGTTCGAAGCGACGCTTATCGGGAGCCTTTGCATAGGCGGGAATACGGATGACGGCACTGCGGTTGGAGGTGGCGTAACCGACCGTGACCGGCGCTTCAAAGCCGGGAACCAAGCGCTTGAACGAGTTGGTGCTCGGGTTGGTCAGCGCACACAGCGACGCGATGTGTTTGAGCAGACCGCCCATGAAATAGTGCGCAGTTTCGCTTAAATGTGAGTAGCCGTTATCGTCCGAGAAGACCGGCTCACCGTCTTTGAACAACTGCATATGCACGTGCATACCGCTGCCCGCCTCGCCGTAGATCGGTTTGGGCATAAAGGTGGCGGTCTTGCCGTATTTCAGAGCGGTGTTGTGAATGATGTATTTGATCATCATGGTGGCATCCGCCATCTTGGTCATCTCACCGAGTTGCGGCTCGATTTCAAACTGACCGGACGCGGCAACCTCGGGATGATGATAGTTGATCTCAATGCCCATATCGCGCATCAGCATGCACATTTCACTGCGGCACTCGTATGCGCGGTCAAAGGGTTTGGCAATATGATATGCTTTTTGTTTCGGCACCACGTTACCCTTGCCCTCAACGCCGCTGTTCCAGTAGGACTGCTCGGCATCGAGCGATACACCGATGCTGTTACCCTGAACTTCCCAGCCCACTTCGTCGAACAGATAGAACTCGAATTCGGGGAGGATCATCATGGTATCCGCAATGCCGCTGTCCTTCATGTATTTCTGTGCGGCGAGCACAATGTTGCGCGGATACTGCGCAAGCGGGCGGTTTTCGGGGGAATCGATGATCATCGCGTTACCCGTCATCGACAACGTGGGAATGGTGCAGAACGGATCCACGACTGCTGTCGTCGGATCGGGGATAAATACCATATCACTCTTTTCCACCACGGCATAGCCGTAGTTGGATGCATCAAAGCCGATACCGCTCTTCATCGTTTCCTCAGAAAAGTTTTCCGCGGGGATGGTGACGTGACGGAATTGTCCGTTGATGTCCACCATCTTAAAGTCGACCATTTTGATATCATGCTGTTTAATAAGTGCGAGAACGTCCTTTACGGTTTTTGCCATGATAAAAGCACCTCTTTTATGTTTAGATAAGACAAGTATACCAATTTTTTTCTTTCTCGTCAACATAATAAAAAGCGACTTCCCTCGCGGGAAGTCACTTTTTTATTTCGTTTTCTTAAATACGATCGCCGCACGGTTCGGAAGATAACAACGGAATCCTTGCTCATCCGCTTTGTACCGCACCGACTTATCCACGCGGTCAAAGCCGCCGAACGTCCCGTCGTCGGAGGACAAGACGACTTTGTAGCTGCCCGCTTTGGCGGCTGGGACGGGATACCCGTCAAACGACTTTTCGGGGTGGAAGTTGAAGGCGAACACGAGATTCCCTTTCTCAAAGATCAGCACCTTGTCGTCCTCGTGGATGGTCAGACAAACCGACGGCTTTGAAAGCGTTTTTTCACGTTGCAACAGGACGAGCATCGCCTTGTCGAAGTCACCGAGTTCGCGGTAGCGCAGATCGGGGTTATCCACCAAACTCCATTGGCGGCGGCAATAATGATAACTCCACCCGTTCCCTTCACGCGGGAAATCGATCCATTCGGGATGTCCGAACTCGTTGCCCATGAAATTCAGATACCCCTCGCCGCTGAGAGAGGCGGTCAGTAAGCGGATCATCTTGTGCAGGGCAATACCGCGGTCAACGATCAAGCTCCCGCCGAACTTCTGCATATGCGTGTACATCTCGGCGTCGCATAAGCGGAACATGATGGTCTTATCGCCGACCAGCGCCTGATCGTGCGATTCACAATAACCGATGTTTTTCTCTTTCGGGCGGCGATTGGTCAGCTCATACCACAACTGCCCCATACTCCAGTGCTCGTCCGACACCTCTTTGAGCAGTTTGATCCACAGATCCGGCACCCCCATCGACAGCCGATAATCAAACCCGATTCCGCCGTCCTTCAGGGGCAAACACATGCCCGGCATACCCGACATATCCTCTGCGATCGTGACAGCTTTGGGATTGAGCGTGTGAACGAGCTCGTTGGCAAGCGACAGATACGTGACCGCCTCCACGTCGGTGTTCATCGAAAAATACATACTGTAATCGGTGAACGCACTGCCCAGTCCGTGATCGTGGTACAGCATCGAAGTCACGCCGTCAAAACGGAATCCGTCAAAATGGAAGACCTCCATCCAGTACCGCAGATTGGATAAGAGAAAATGAATGACCTCGTTTTTACCGTAGTTAAACAATTTGGTGCCCCACGCGCTGTGATCGCCGCGCCCGCCCTCGTGGAAGAACTGGTACACCGTGCCGTCGAATTCGTTAAGCCCTTCGCTCGTGTTGCTCACCGCATGGGAGTGAACGACGTCGAGCAGTACCGCGATTCCCATATCGTGCGCGGTGTTGATCAGCGCTTTCAGTTCACTGCTTGTCCCGTAGCGGGAGGAGGCGGCAAAGAAATTCGACACCTGATACCCAAACGAGCCGTAGTACGGATGCTCCATGATCGCCATGATCTGTATCGTGTTATACCCCGACGCCTTGATGCGCGGCAGGACGTTTTCGGTAAACTCGCGGTAGGTGCCTACCGCACCCTTTTCTTCGGCCATGCCGATATGGCATTCGTAGATAAACGGCGTTTTCGGCGGTGCAAACCCCTCGTCGGTCCAGGGGTAGGGAGCAAAGGTATCTTCCACCTCCGCACACCATAAAACCGTCACGGGATCCTGCACCACCCGCGTGGCATACAAGGGGATACGGCGGAGCATCTGTCCTTTGTGCCACACGATGGTCTGCACCTTTTGCCCCACGCACAGGTTGTCCACCTGCACCTCAAATATACCGTTGTCTAACCGCGTCATCGGGCAGGCGGCAGTATCCCAGTTGTTAAAATCACCTGTCAGATATAACGCATCCGCGGCGGGTGCCCACTCGCGGTACACCCATCCGTTTTCCGCGCGGTGAAACCCAAAATAGCGGTGCCCGTTCGCAAACTCCGTCAGTTCGCCGATCTCCGCTTTCTTTTGGGAAACAAGTTCCATGCGCAACCGCAGATCGTCTGCATACGGTTCCAAATACGGATCCACGTTTAAAATCGGGAGTTTACGTTTTGCCATAAGGGGCACCACCTTTCGATATAACTATTATACCAAATCCTCCATCCAAATAGCAAGCCCCTCTCAAAGAAACCGCCCGACAGCATTCGACAATGAAAAACGAGGGGCGCTTGCACGCCCCTCGTGATCTTATCGTATTTGCAGTTTAATATCGCCCGTGTCGGTGGTGATCTCACACCTACCGCCGGTCATGGTCTTCGGCACGTCCATGCGACCGGTATCCGTTTGCGTAATAAACACCTTGGCGGAACGCAAATTCCCCGTAACGTCGCCGGTGTCCGTTTTAATGACGATATCAGAGGCATCCACATCCTCCAATCGCACGTCACCCGTCGTTCGTTCGGCGGTGAGCGTTTTTTCGGCGATCACGTCTGCCAGCGTTAGATCGCCCGTGTCCCCATCGGTGGTTAAACTGTTGCATTTCACGTGTGAAAGAATGCTTTTTCCGGTGGAAACGCAGAACGTTATATCTTCTTTACAGGTAACGTTTGACATGGTAATCCGACCCGTCGAAACCGAAAGATCCAGCGCTCCTGCCGTCAGGTTTTCCAGTTTGATATTTCCCGTGCTTGCTTTCACTTTCACAAGCCCCGTGGCAGAGGCGAACGCATCAACCGTACCGGTGTTCAGCGATACGTCAATGCTCTCAAATGTAAAAGCGTTCGGTACGGTAAGGTCACCGGTGCTTCCGCGAACAAACAGAGAGACATATTCCGCTTTTGGCAGCGAAACCGTGATCTTCGGTGAGCTAAAATTGATACCAATGTACTCATACCACGCTTTTTTCTTGTGGGGGGTGATCATAAGCGTATCGTTTTGGACGCTGACCGTGTACTTCGCCTTTTCATTTTCATAGCACGAAACGCTGCACGTTTCGTCTTCGGATACGGCAAACACCAAATCGGCGGTATCCGTTTGGGCGGATATACTGCGGAAGTCATCTGTTATATCGTACACGTTGGTTTCATATTTACCCGTTGAAAGCTTCGTAAAATCCCAATTAAGAGCCGTCATAGCCCCTCCAAACAGCATGCATCCGATCAATACAAGGCAACCGGCCGCAATCAGCCAACCTTTTGTTCCTTTGCTCATTGCGCGACACCCTCTTTCTTTACAAAACAGCGTTTTGTCAGCATTACCAAGCCCTTGGTTGCCGCCTTACATCCGTAGTAGGTGAAGATGGATAACCCCGCGCAAACGATGCCGGCGGCAATCATGGCAACTCCCGAAAACGTGTATCGGCCCAGCGCAAAGCCAAGGCCCGCAAGTGCCCCGGCGAACGCACAAGCGATCAACGAGCCGAACACCGCCCACAGCGAAATCACGATCGACCAAAGCGACACGTAAAGCGAGAGAATGACGGCAACCGCCGCGATCCCGAGCGCCAGCCACAGCGGCGCGCCCAATACCAACAAGACGATTTCGTCTGTTTTCAGCCGCCGCTTGGAATCCGCTTTTTTCGGTGCATCGGCAAGTATTTGGCGGGCGATCTCTTTTGGACACCCTACCGCCGCCACGGCTTCCTCCTCCGAAAGCCCCTCCTCCGTGCGATCGTCGATCATTTCACGATAAAAAGTAAGGCGTTCTTCTATATCTTCTCTCGAAAGCCCCGACAACTCTTGCCGAAGCTGAGTAAGAAACTCTTGTTTATTCACGCGGCTCATCCTCCTTCGTTACGAAGCGGTAAATCGATACGATCTCGCTCCATTCGTTCTTAAACACGTCGATGCGGTGCAGCCCCACATTCGTAATGTGATAATATTTCCGAAGTCGGCCGCCGTGTTCGGCGGTACGAACGGTCAACATGTTGGCAGTTTCCAGGCGCTTTAAGATGGTATACAAAGTCGATTCGGACAACTCCACGTACGGCTTTAAATCTTTGATGATCTTATACCCGTAGGAATCCTCGTCTTTGATCGCCGCTAAAACGCACACGTCCAACAGACCACGTTTCAACTGAATGTCCATACCATACCTCCCGTTACGTTATACATCGTATCACGAAGTATCAAATTTGTCAAGTCACCGTTTGCTTATTGTCAAGAAACGCTTTCCGTGATACAATAGCACTATCATGAATGGGGAGAGCCGTTATGCCGTTTTTACCGTTAAGCGCCCGCGAAATGCACGCGGCGGGCATTACACAACCGGATATCGTGTTGGTAACGGGTGATGCGTACGTGGATCACCCCAGCTTCGGCACCGCCATCATTTCGCGCGTGCTGGAGGATGCGGGGTTTTCCGTCTGCATTCTCTCCCAACCGAAAAGCGAAGCGGATTTCAAAGAATTCGGCAGACCGCGTCTGGCGTTTTTCGTGAATTCGGGTAATATTGATTCGATGGTGGCGCATTACACCGCCGCCAAACGCAAGCGCAGTGACGACGCGTACACCGCGGGCGGTAAGGCGGGCGCGCGTCCGGACCGTGCAGTGATCGTGTATTCCAAAAAGATCCGCGAACTGTACGGTAATATTCCCATCGCCATCGGCGGGCTCGAGGCATCGCTGCGCCGTTTCGCGCATTACGATTACTGGGACGATCGCGTGCGCCCCTCCATCCTCGTCGATTCGGATGCCGATCTGTTAATGTACGGCATGGGTGAGAAGCATGCCGTCGAGATCGCAAGGCGGCTCGATAGCGGCGAATCCGTTTCCACCATGACCGACATCCTCGGCACCTGCTACAAAGTACCGAGCAACGAATACGAACGGCGCGCCGCGGTGGAATGTCCGTCGTATGACGTCGTAAAAGAACCGAGCGACAGCGGCAAAAAGCAATACGCGATCGCTACCGTGATCCAGCAAGAGGAGCAGGACGCGGTGCGGGGGAGAACCATCATCCAAAAGCACGGCAAGGTCATCGTGGTGCAAAACCCGCCCATGCCGCCGCTCTCCACCGCTGAACTCGATCATATCTACGACCTGCCGTTCATGCGGGACTGTCACCCCTCGTACAAAGCGCTCGGCGGTGTCCCCGGCATTGAGGAAGTCAAGTTTTCGCTTGCCCACAACCGCGGTTGCTTCGGTGCGTGTAATTTCTGCTCCATTGCGTACCATCAGGGCAGACAAGTGACTGTTCGCAGTCACGAATCGGTGATACGCGAAGCCAAAAAACTCACTGAATTGCCCGATTTCAAGGGCTATATTCACGACGTCGGCGGTCCCACCGCGAATTTCCGTTCTCCCTCCTGCAAAAAGCAGGAAACCCACGGTATGTGCCCGCGTCGCAAATGCTTGGCACCGACGATCTGCCCGCAGGTCGAGGTGGACCATTCGGATTATCTGGCACTGCTTCGCAAGATCCGCGCACTCCCGAAGATCAAAAAGGTGTTTATCCGCTCAGGGATTCGTTTCGACTATTTGATCGCCGATCCGAACGAAGCGTTTTTCAAAGAACTCGTCCGTCACCACGTCAGCGGTCAACTGAAAGTCGCCCCCGAGCATTGCTCGGCGGCGGTGCTCGCCGCGATGGGGAAACCCACCGTCGAAACGTATCTCAAATTCAAAAAACGGTTTTACGAGCTCACTAAAAGCGAGGCGAAAGAGCAGTTTCTGGTGCCGTATCTCATGTCGTCGCACCCGGGAAGCACCTTAAAAGACGCCATCGAGCTGTCGGTGTTTCTCAAAAAAGAGGGCATGCGTCCCGAGCAGGTGCAGGATTTTTACCCCACCCCCGGCACGGTGTCCACGTGTATGTATTACACGGGGCTTGATCCGTTTACCATGAAGTCCATCTACGTGGCAAGAACGCCCGCCGAAAAAGCGGAGCAACGCGCCCTACTTCAGTATTTCAAGCCCGAAAACCGCGAGCTCGTCTTGCGCACGCTCAAGCGTTACGGACGGTACGACCTCATCGGCAGCGGCAAGGAGTGCTTGGTGCAGGACACCCGCCCGTCAAGCGGCGCGTATAAGAAACCAATGCCCAAAAAGAAAACCATCCGCAACACACACGTCAAAAAAACCGATAAAAGCAGGCGGTAGTCGAAAGACTACCGCCTGCTTTTTACATCCGTTCGGATATTACAGACCGTATTCACGCGCTAACGCTTGGAAAGCGGGAAGCGCACTCTCAACCTTGGCGCGATCGGTACAATACGCGATGCGAACGTATCCTTCCACACCGAAATCGTCGCAGGGGACCACCAGAATTTCGTGCTTTTTGGCTTTCTCAAAGAACGCGTAGGCATCCTCCTCCAACGCCTTGACAAACAAATAGAAGGCGCCGTCGGGCTTGACACATTCGTAGCCGTACGCGGTGAGGTTGTCGTACAACAGATCGCGGTTTTCCTTGTACGCCTGCACGTTCACTTTAGCGTCGATGCAACGGGCGATCACCTGCTGGAACAAGCTGGGAGCGCAAACGTAGCCGAGAGACCGTCCCGCACCGCACACCGCGAGATACAGATTCGAGGCCTCCTCCATGGTGGGGGAAACGGCTATGTAACCGATGCGTTCACCGGGCAGGGACAAGGACTTTGAGTAGGAATAGCAGACGAACGTATTGTCGTAGTAATTCATCAGATACGGAACGTCCACACCCGCATATACCAGTTCGCGGTACGGCTCGTCGGCGATCAGGTAAATGGGTTTGCCGTATTCCTCGGATTTTCTCTTGAGCACCTCGCAAAGGGCAAGAACGGTATCCTCCGAGTATACCACACCGCTGGGGTTGTTGGGGGAATTGACGATTACCGCCTTGGTGTTTTTCGTGATTTTACTTTCAAAATCAGCGATGTCTGCTTGGAACGTCTTGGGCGTCGGCTGACTGACCACCACGCGCCCGCCCGCGTTTTCGATAAACACGCGGTATTCCGTGAAGAACGGTGCAAAGACGACGCACTCGTCGTCCTCCTCCATGACCGCTTTCAGACAAATCGAAAGAGAAGCCGCCGCTCCGCAGGTCATATAGATCAGATTCGGCGACATATCCACGCCGAAATTGTCACGAATGCGGTCCGAGATCACCCCGCGCACGGCGGCGTCGCCCTGCGCGGAGGTATAACCGTGTAAAAGCACTGAGTTTTCGGTCGCCATCAACTCGGCAATGGTTTCGTTCACTTCGGCGGGAGCAGGAACGCTCGGGTTGCCGAGACTGAAATCGAACACCTTATCCGCACCGATCTCCAACGCGCGCGCTTTGCTGTATTCGAAAATTTCCCGAATGATCGAGCGCTTACTGCCAAGACCGAACATTTTTTGATTGTATCCCATCGTTATCACCTATATTTTTAGTAACTTTTTCGCATTCCGTTCGAAAATCTTTTCTTCGGTATTTTTTGGAAGAGAAAAGGATCTGAGAATTTCCACGTCGCCTTTTACGTCACTCCACGGCGAATCGGTTCCGAACAGAATACGATCCTCGCCGTGACGCTCTAATAACGTTTTGAAGGTCTCCTCGCCGATAAACCGCAACACGTAGGCGGTATCCAAGTACACGTCCTCACCGCAAAGTGTGCTGAGCACGTCATCCCACATCTCATAGCCGCCGCAATGTGCCAACACGAATTTGGCGTGCGGGACCTTGCGGATCAACTCCTTGGCAAGTGCGGGGGGGCAATGCACGGTGTCGGGATACGCGGCATCCAGTCCCGCGTGCGTGACAACGATCAGATCGTATTCCTTCGCGCATTGCAGAATGCGAACGTAGCCGTCATCGGTAATGAACGCACCCTGATAATCGGGGTGGATTTTGACGCCCAAAAACCCGTTTTCTTTGAGGCACCGCATTTTTTTGTCAATGTCTTCACAAGCGGGATGAATGGCGCCAAAGGAAAGCAGACGCTTATTTTCGTTGGCAAAACGCTCGTTGACCTGTGCGGCAAAGCGGTTGACGCTCTCAAAGCTTCTCGGGTTTGTGAGGACGGGAAGATTGATCGCCAAGTCCACGTCTGCCTCGTTCATGGCACGCAGCAACCCATCTGCAGAGCCGGCGGGGAAGGGGGGAATAACCCCCCTCTCCCGAAGCACGTCAACGGTCTGTTTTGCGTTCTTTTCGGGG
>JAZNRA010000191.1:0-1642 GCA_045590415.1 Acutalibacteraceae bacterium
CTGCTTTTCTTCGAAACACTTCTTCTGCTAAACATTCTACCTTTGTATAACTTCTTGACATAACACAACCCCCTGTCGTAGTTTCTAATTCTACAACAGGGGGTTCTTTTATTCAATGTCCGTTTTTCGGGATACAGTCCATCCGATGCGGGTCGCTTATTTGTTAAAAACGGAAATAAATAAACGGATTATATGCCCCGGTTTCCATTAACAGTAAACAGACGGCTAACAACAATAAGGAGAGAATACAAGTGATCGCCGCAAAAGGTTTTTTTGTAAGCAGTCGCTGCCTCAATTTTACAAACCAGGGGAATGCGGTGATCCAACCAACCACGAAAGCGACAACGAACAGCATATCTACGCCGCTTTGGCCCAGCACGTTTTTCAGCGCGGTTCCGGTTAAGCCAAAAACGCCGAACAGTGTTCTAAACATCTGCCAAACATCAGAGAGGGATTCAAAACGAAAAAACACCCATCCGAACACCACTGCTACCAATGTGTACGCGTGGTTAATAAGGGGAATCTTTTGTACGTATTTCCCGTAGAGGTATTTTTCTAAGATCAGCAACACGCCGTAATACGCACCCCACAGCACAAAATTCCAACTTGCGCCGTGCCAGAGACCGGTTAAAGCCCACACGATCAACAGGTTGAGAATGTGCCGTGCTTTGGATACGCGGTTGCCGCCGAGCGGGATATACACGTATTCGCGGAAGAAGGATGAGAGTGAAATATGCCATTTTCGCCAAAAATCCGTGATGGACGTTGCGCTGTAAGGGTATAGGAAGTTTTCTTTGTAATCAAAGCCCATCATACGTCCCATACCGATAGCCATATCCGAATATCCCGAGAAATCAAAATAGATCTGTAACGTGTATGCAAGTATTCCGAGCCAAGCGCCGACCGCACCCAAATCCGCGAAGGGATTCGTAAAGAGTTTATCGCAGACGGCGGCGCAGGTGTTGGCGATTATTACCTTTTTGGCTAAGCCGCCAATAAAGCGTTGTAAGCCGCTGTAAACACCGTCTGTCGTTTCGCTTCGTACAGCCAGTTGTTGTTCTACGTCAGCATAGCGAACGATCGGTCCGGCGATCAATTGCGGAAATGCGCACAGGTATACCGCGACGGTCAAAATGTTTCGTTGCGGTGGAACGTTACGCCGGTATACGTCGATGACATAACTCATAATTTGGAACGTAAAAAAACTGATGCCGATCGGGAGTGCGATGTCGGGCACAGAAAAATCGGTGCCGAGCACACCGTTGAGGGTGTTCATAAACAACCCCGTATATTTGTACACGCCGAGCAGGCCCAAATTAAACACGAGATCAGCGATCAACCAAAGTTTTGCGCCGACAGATGATTTGTTTTTTTGTGCATGGCCGATACAAAGTGCAAACACGTAGTTGCACACGATGGAGAGAGTAAGCAACCATAAATAGGATAATTCACCCCATGCGTAGAATAAGAGTGAAAAGACGAGCAGTACGGTATTGCGAACCTGAATGTGTCGGGGGAACAGTTTGGCGACTAAAAAGTAGCACAGAAAAAACACGGGAAAGAACAGGCAGAGAAACTCTAACGATGAAAACAGCATGTCGGCACCCCCTTACCGCGTTTTGATAGTATCAAAATCACAATC
>JAZNRA010000192.1:0-5184 GCA_045590415.1 Acutalibacteraceae bacterium
AATGAAATTTGAAATCTAAAAAAAGTGTCCGGAATCATGCAATGAAACCTTTTATGCTGTATGAAGGAGATTATTACCGATATTTTATAATAAAACAAGCTTCATTTCAAGACAACAGATGAAAAGAAACAGAAAAAGTAAAAACCCGAACGCTCTCGCATTCGGGTTTTTGGTGGGAGAGGGTGGATTCGAACCACCGAAGTCACTGACAACAGATTTACAGTCTGCCCCCTTTGGCCACTCGGGAATTCCCCCGCGTCGAAACGCAAGTGTTACTATACCATGTCATGTTGGGATTGTCAAGCATTCTTTTAAAAAAATTTATGTTTTTTCTATTTTATATTCTTATTATTCGTATAACTATTCTTGCTTTTTAAAAAAGCGTATGGTATCATACTGAATATTGAGGTGAGACCATGTATAAGATCGTAAGTAAAAGGGCGCTGAATGCCTTTGTCTCGTTGATGGAGATCGAAGCACCGCTGATTGCTGCCAAAGGCAAAGCGGGGCAGTTCGTCATTCTGCGCGTTAACGAAACGGGTGAGCGTATTCCGCTGACCTTAGCGGATGAAGATCCCGAACGTGGAACGATTACCATTATGTATCAAAAGGTGGGGAAGACCACCGATTTATTAGACACGTTGAACGTGGGGGATTCCATTCTGGATGTGGTTGGTCCTCTGGGTAAAGCGACCGAGCTTGACGGATATACATGCGTTGCCGTCGTCGGCGGCGGTGTGGGGTGTGCGATCGCCTATCCGGAAGCAAAGGCGTTGCATCGTTTGGGTACTCACGTGGATATGATCGCCGGTTTCCGTAACAAAGACATTATTATGCTAGAAGAGGAGCTGGAAAAAGTCAGCTCACGCTTGTTTGTGATGACAGACGATGGCTCCAACGGTAACAAGGGTTTTGTTACCGCTAAATTGCAGGAATTACTGGATGCCGGTGAAAGGTACGATCTGGTAATCGCAATCGGGCCGTTGCCTATGATGCGTGCGGTTGCCAACGTTACCAAACCGTACGGTATCAAAACCATCGTATCGATGAACCCGATTATGGTAGACGGTACGGGAATGTGCGGCGGCTGTCGTTTGACTGTCGGCGGTGAAACCAAGTTTGCTTGTGTCGATGGCCCCGAATTCGATGCTCATCAAGTGGACTGGGAAGAGGCGATGCACCGCTTGGGACAATACAAGGAGCAAGAGCACACATGTCGTATGACCTTTATGGAAGGACGAAACGCATAATGGCGATAAACAATCAATTGAACAAAACACCTATGCCGGAGCAGGACCCGCAAGTTCGCGCGACAAACTTCGACGAAGTTGCTTGTGGGTATATGGAGGAAATGGCGGTCAATGAGGCACAGCGTTGTTTGAATTGCAAACACAAGCCGTGCGTAACGGGATGCCCGGTAAACGTTCAGATTCCGGATTTTATCGCAAAAATTGCGAGCGGTGAATTTGAAGGTGCCTATCAGGTGATTCGCGGAACAAATGCATTACCGGCAGTTTGCGGCCGTGTATGTCCGCAAGAGAAACAGTGCGAGTCAAAGTGTGTGCGCGGTATCAAGGGCGAGCCGGTGGCGATCGGCCGGCTGGAACGCTTTGCGGCGGATACGCACATGAAAACGCAGACGGCACAACCGGATGCGGCGGTGCGCAACGGTCATCGCGTAGCGGTGGTTGGCTCGGGACCTGCAGGACTCACCTGTGCCGGCGATTTGAACAAACTCGGTTACGACGTTACAGTGTTCGAGGCGTTTCACACGGCGGGCGGTGTGCTCATGTACGGCATTCCGGAATTCCGTTTGCCGAAAGATATCGTCCAAAAGGAGATCGCCGGTCTTAAAGATGCCGGTGTGGATATCCAAACGAACATGGTGATCGGCAAAATATTAGACATTGACGAACTCTTTGAACAAGGGTATGAAGCAGTATTCGTGGGGAGCGGCGCCGGTCTGCCAAGCTTTATGGAGATCCCGGGCGAGGGCTTACTCGGTGTCCTGTCTGCAAATGAGTTTTTGACCCGTATCAATCTCATGAAAGGATACCGAGAGGATTACGATACCCCCGTACCGCGTGCAAAACGCGTGGCGGTTGTTGGCGGCGGTAACGTTGCCATGGATGCGGCGCGCTGTGCTAAACGCCTGGAAGCGGAAAAGGTTTACATTGTCTATCGTCGCGGTGAGGAAGAGATGCCGGCGCGTTTGGAGGAGATCCACCACGCGAAAGAAGAGGGGATTGAGTTTCTGTTCCTGACGGCGCCTGTTGCTGTTCATGGTGATGAAAATGGATTTGTTACCTCGCTGGAATGCGTGTCAATGGAACTTACCGAACCGGATGAATCCGGCAGACGGCGCCCCCGCGAGATCGCTGGCAGCAATCATCAGTTAGAAGTGGATATGGTGATTGCGGCAATCGGCAATTCACCGAACCCGCTGATCCGAACGACCACGCCCGGCTTGGAGGTCAACCGCCGCGGGTGTTTGGTTGTGAACGAGGATACGCTCCAAACGACTCGCGAGGGGGTATATGCCGGCGGTGACGCCGTGACCGGTGCCGCCACCGTTATTCTGGCAATGGGGGCGGGGAAGAAAGCGGCAACATCCATACATGAATATTTGATGGGGAAATAGTGTCGATTTTAGTCAATTTATGCAATATTGAGAAAAATTTTTGATTATTTTGACAATTTTTCCACAAGTTGTCTAATTTTTTTTCAAAAAAGTGTTGACATTAAAAAAAAGATACGCTATACTGTACTCTGTTATGGAGTGTGTTAGTTTGAGGTGATCTTGCTTGAACGCCCTTGTAACAAGCTTGAACGATCTCAGCGATGAACAGTTGGTTGTTCTGGCACGCCAAAAGAACGAGGAAGCATTTACGCGCTTGGTATCTCGGTGCTCTGGGATGCTTAAGTCGTTGTCGGCTAACTATTGCCGCGATGTTTCGGAATCTGAGGATCTTGTTCAAGAAGGATTGTTGGGACTTCTGTCTGCTGTACAGACCTACCGTTCTTCTGCAGAGGTCGCCTTCCGAACGTATGCGTATGCCTGCGCACGTAATCGTATGGTATCCGCGTTGCGGCGCCGTAACGGGGAACTGGTACGGTCCTTGGAAGAGGAGGACGAGCTTTCCTATCTTATCGGCGACGCGGATCCGGCTTCACTGTTGGTGCGTCAAGAGGAAATAGAGCAGTTGAACAACCGATTGCGTGATGGTCTCAGTTCGCTTGAATATCGCGTACTAATGGCGCGGTTGAGCGGTTATTCGTATCGCGAGATCGCTAAGCGTTTGAATATCACTGAAAAAGCGGTAGATAACGCGCATCAGCGTTTGCGCCGCAAATTAGCCACCACACTCATTTAACTCTGGTTGTAAACGGATGTACACCGTTTCACAATATGCCGGGCAGCCAAATTAGAGCGTTGCTTTTCAAAAGGTGCCGATCTTTTTCCGTTGCAGGGCAAACATTATTACAAGTGAGGTAAGACACATGTACGAAGACAAGACTCTGATCTGCAAGGAATGCGGCGCAGAATTTGTGTTCACCGCCGGTGAACAGGAGTTCTATGCTGAGAAAGGCTTTGTGAACGAGCCCCAGCGCTGCAAGGCTTGCCGCGACGCTCGGAAGAACGCTGCGAGACCTGAAAGAGAGATGCACACCGCTATCTGTGCCAACTGCGGCAAAGAGGCGACAGTGCCTTTCAAGCCCCGTGAGGACCGCCCCGTGTATTGCAGTGAGTGCTTCGCAAGCATGAGAGGCGAGAATTAATTGCTTTTCAAAAACCGCCCTTTGGGGCGGTTTTCTTGCTTCTGGCGATAAAAAAACGTCGAAAGTCGCTTGACAGTGCTTCTATGCACTGATATAATATTTCTATCTTTTGATGAAAGGTGATAAATATGAAAAGGTTTTTTGGTATTCTTGTAACTGTAGTCATGATCGTATGTTGTTTCGTCGGTTGCGGCAAGGAAACGAGCTACACCGCGAACAACAGCAAATATGTTATCGGTGTTTCTGGTCCGTTGACCGGCGGCGCGGCTGTTTACGGCACGGCTGTTAAAAACGCTGCGCAGATGGCGGTTGATGAAATCAACGCTGCTGATGGTCTGAATGGTGTGATGTTTGAATTGATCGCGCTTGACGATGCTCACGATGCCACCAAAGTGGAGGCAAACTATGCGAGCATGTATGAAGATGGTATGCAGGTATCGCTCGGTTGCGTTACTTCTAACCCTTGTCTTGAGTTCTGCGCTTTGTCGGAAGAGGACAATGTGTTCTTCCTTACCCCTTCTGCTTCTAACGATGACGTTCCGGCCGGCGAAAACGCTTACCAGATGTGCTTTGCGGATGCGAAACAGGGTGAAGTTGCCGCTGATTACGTGAACAGTCTCGGTCTTACTGAGATCGGTATCTTCTACAAATCTGACGATTCGTATTCTAAAGGTATTTATGATAACTTCAAAGCGAAGCTTGACAAATCTATCAAAACGGTAGAAGCTTCCTTCATGGGCGAAGCTACTGACTTTACCCAGCAGGTTTCCACCCTCAAGGATTGCAAATTCATCTTCATGCCCATCTACTATGATCCGGCTGCACTTTTTATGATGAAGGCCAAGGGTATCATTGCTGACGATGCGATCTACTATGGTTGCGACGGCTTCGATGGCATTGAGTCCGCGGAAGGATTTGACATTACCTCCATTCCGCAGCAGGTTTCGATGCTTTCTCACTTCAATTCGAAAGCTACCACCGGTGCCGCTGCTGATTTCATAAAGAAATATACCGAGAAGTACGGAAAGGATACACTCAACCAGTTCGGCGCATCCGCATACGACTGTGTATATGCGATTTTCAATGCAATGAAGGCCGCTGTTGAGGCCGGTGAAGAAATCGATGTTACCATTTCCGCTTCTGACTTGTGCGAGATTTTGAAGACTCAGTTTGACGGTGGCTTCACCTATAAGAACGGTGTTACCGGCGATTCGATCGCTTGGGACGAGGTGGGCTTTGTTAATAAGGAAGCTGTCTACTATGTCATCAAAGAAACCGATGCATAAGTTTTTTATCAATCGTATTATCGTATGACGTTTTGCCGGCGAAGATTTTCTGCGCCGGCAAATTGTCGTAATTTATTAAATGTTTGCAGGGAAGACTTATGGGAAATATTATTGAAAC
>JAZNRA010000193.1:0-3901 GCA_045590415.1 Acutalibacteraceae bacterium
ACGGCTCGGTTCTCGAGCCCGTTATCGGTGGATGATTTTGTTAAGAAAACACAGTACACCTATTACACGCGTGAGGCGCTGAAAGCGGTTGCCGACGACGTCGCTTATTTTGCAAAGGCAGAGGGGCTGACCGCGCACGCAAAAAGTGCTGTCATACGCACGGAGGGTGACACACAGTGAGCCGTTTTTTTACTTCGAAATACGATCAGCTGACACCGTATACCCCCGGTGAACAGCCGAAAGATCAACAATACGTAAAACTGAACACCAACGAATCGCCCTATCCCCCGTCACCGAAAGCGATAGCAAAGGCAACCGAGGCGGCGGCGACGTTGCAGCTCTATTCCGATCCTGAATGTCGGTTGCTTGTGGATAAAGCCGCCGAAACCTTTGGGGTTTCGCCCGAGGAGATGCTGTTCACAAACGGATCGGACGAGATCCTCAATTTTGCGTTTATGGCATTTTGTGATGAATCGCATCCCGCCATCTTCCCCGATATCACCTACGGGTTTTATCCGGTGTTTGCAAAATTAAACGGGATTCCTTTTACCGAAATTCCGTTGAGCGAAGATTTCACCGTCAACGTGGCGGACTATATGGGGCAGCACAAAACAATTTTTATTGCCAATCCCAACGCGCCCACCGGTATCGCGTTGCCGCTTTCGGACGTTGAGGCAATCGTGAAGAGTAATCCCGACAGTGTGGTAGTAATTGACGAGGCATACGTTGATTTTGGTGCCGAGAGTGCGGTGTCACTCATTCATACCTACGATAACTTGCTGGTAACACAAACGTTTTCCAAGTCGCGCTCCATGGCGGGCGCCCGTCTCGGTGTGGGATTTGCTTGTAAAGAATTGATCCGTGATCTGAATACCATCAAGTATTCCACCAACCCCTATAACGTCAACCGTATGACGATGGCTGCCGGGTTCGGCGCGTTGGAGGACGAGGATTATTTCAAAGATAATTGCCGAAAGATCATGGAAACCCGTGCGTGGACAACAACCGAATTACGTGCGCTTGGGTTTGACGTGATTGATTCTGCGGCGAATTTTGTGTTTGCCAAGCACGGTACCGTCGGCGGCAAAGAGTTGTATCTCAAGCTCAAGGAAAACGGTATTCTCGTCCGTCATTTTGATAAAGACAAATTGCACGATTACAACCGCATCACCATCGGCAGTGCCGAACAGATGCAGATATTGATGAAAACCTTAAAACAACTTTTGGAGGGATGATCATGAGAACTTCAAAGATTACCCGCAAAACGGCAGAGACCGATATTGCGCTGACACTGAATTTGGACGGTACGGGGATTTCAACCATCGATACCGGTTGCGGCTTTTTGGATCACATGCTGACCTTGTTTGCCAAGCACGGCCGTTTTGACCTGGAAATCGCCTGTAAGGGCGATACCGAGGTAGATGACCACCACACCACCGAGGACATCGGTATCGCGCTCGGTGAGGCGTTTAAGGCCGCTTTGGGCGACAAAAAGGGTATCACCCGCTACGGCAGTTGCATTTTGCCGATGGATGAAGCGCTGATCGTGTCGGCGGTGGATCTGTCCGGCAGAGGGTATCTGGCGTATGAGCTGAACATCCCCACGCAAAAGGTAGGAACGTTTGATACGGAACTCGTTTGGGAATTCTGGATCGCGTTTGCGCGCCACGCAGAATGCACGCTGCATCTGCGGCAACCCGCCGGCAGTAATTCACACCACATCATTGAAGGTGCCTTCAAGTCGGCGGCACGCAGCTTAAAAGAGGCGGTTGCTATTGATCCCGCGTTTGCCGACGAGATCCCGTCCACAAAGGGAGTTCTGTAATGGTAGCCATTGTTGATTACGGTGTGGGCAATTTGTTTTCGCTGACCAGTTCATTTGCGGCGATCGGCGCTGAGGTGACGGTGACCGCAGACCCGCTTGTTTTACAAGCGGCAGATTGCATTGTCTTACCCGGTGTGGGGGCGTTCGGTGATGCGGCGAATAAATTGCGCGCCTGCGGTTTGGATACCGTGTTAAAAGAACTCGCCGCAAACGGCAAGCCGTTGCTCGGCATTTGCCTTGGTATGCAGCTCTTGTTTGAAAAGAGTTATGAATACGGCGAGCACGAGGGGCTGGGACTGATCAAAGGATCTGTGCGCCCCATTGCGGACGTTCTGCCCTCGGCTGATTATAAGATCCCGCATATCGGTTGGAATCCGCTGATTTTTAAACAGGATAACGCGTTGCTTCGCCATATTCAAAACGGTGACTGCGTGTATTTTGTGCATTCCTATTACGCAGCCGATTGCGAAGATTCGGTGATCGCCACCGCGGAATACGGTGCTGAACTGACGGCGGCGGTGGCAAGCGGAAACGTGTACGGTTGCCAGTTCCATCCGGAAAAGAGCGGTGCAGTGGGACTGGCAATTCTAAAGGCATTTGTAGAATTGAAGGAGAACTAAGCATGCTGATCTATCCGGCAATTGATCTGTTTGAAGGAAAAGCCGTTCGGCTTTATAAAGGCGATTACGCGCAGATGACCGTGTACGGCGAGCCGCCCGCCATCGCCGCGGATTTTAAGGCAAGCGGGGCTTCGCACATTCATTTGGTTGACCTGGAGGGTGCCAAAAGCGGTGAAACGCCGAACTTGGAAACGGTGTGTGCGATCAAAGCACAGACGGGCTTGTTTTGCGAGATCGGCGGCGGTATTCGCAGTATGGCGGTGATCGACCGCTATCTGTGTGCGGGTATTGACCGCGTGATCCTCGGCACTGCCGCGGTGACCGAAGAGGGGTTTGTGAAACAAGCCGTTGAACGGTACGGCGATAAGATCGCCGTGGGTATTGATATTAAAGACGGGTTTGTGGCAATTAAGGGCTGGACGGTCAAGTCTGAACATAAAGCGATGGATTTTTGCAAGGAGATGCAGAGTATCGGTGTGAAAACGCTGATCTGCACCGATATTTCCAAAGACGGTGCGATGCAGGGTACCAACCACGAGTTGTATCGGCAACTATCCGAGCAATTTAATATGCAGATTATTGCGTCGGGCGGTGTTTCGTCCATTGATGACGTCAAGCGATTGGCGGCTTTAGATATTCACGGGGCGATCATCGGGAAAGCGTATTACACCGGCGCCATTGACCTGAAAACAGCGATCGAGGTGGCAAAATGATTACAAAACGCATTATCCCCTGCCTCGACGTCAAAGACGGTCGCGTGGTAAAGGGAGTCAATTTTGAGGGGTTGCACGACGTGTCCTCCCCCGTTTCGCTTGCCAAATATTACAGCGACAACGGTGCGGACGAACTCGTGTTTTACGATATTACCGCTTCATCGGACGGCAGGCGCTTGTTCACCGATATTTTGTGCGAGACCGCCAAGAGTGTGTTTATCCCCTTAACGGTGGGCGGCGGCATCAACACGGTTGCCGACTTTGACCGCGTATTAAAATGCGGAGCGGATAAGGTGAGCGTCAACTCGGGTGCCATTCGCAATCCCGCGTTGATTGCCGAGGCGGCAAAACTGTACGGTGACCAATGCGTGGTGTTATCGGTGGATATTAAGCGTGTAAACGGTGTGTTCCGCGTGTTTGCCAAGGGCGGCAGAGAGAATACCGGCATGGAAGCCATTGAATGGATCAAGCGTTGTGTGGATAACGGCGCGGGTGAAGTGGTGGTCAATTCCATTGATACCGACGGCGTCAAGCAGGGCTTTGACCTGCCGATGCTGAAAGCGGTGTGTGATGCCGTGTCCGTGCCGGTGATTGCTTCGGGCGGTGCGGGAAAGATCGAGGATTTTATCGCCCTGTTTCACACCCTGCCGAAAGTGGATGCGGGGCTTGCGGCTTCGATCTTCCATTTCGGCGAAGTGAGTATTCGCGACTTAAAAGAACAGATGGCTGATGCTGCCATTCCG
>JAZNRA010000194.1:0-9801 GCA_045590415.1 Acutalibacteraceae bacterium
CTACGTACACCTTATCCCCCGCCTTGAGCGGTTTGGTGTGATCGAACGGGACAAAGCCCTTTGCTTGTGCAAGCTTGATCGCCTCGCTGACCGCTTCGCGCTCGGTCTTGGCGCGGTCCAAAAACGTCTTGTAGTCCTTGCAATACGCGTCCGCTTGCTCCAGTTCGTCCTCGCTCAGCACGCGAAATGCGTTCTTCGGTTGATAGCACAATTCTTCGCGCAGCAGCTCTGCCGCGGTTTTTTCTGCCATAATACAATTCCTCCTATTCAATGCCGTAAAGCGTTTGGTAGCGTTCTTTTGCGCTTAAGACGCGTTTGACATAGTTTGCGGTTTCCTCAAACGGAATATGCGTGAGCGTTTCGCCGTCTGCGGAATATGCCGGATCTTTAAGCCATTTTGATACGTTTCCGTTCCCTGCGTTGTATGCCGCGATCGCGGTTTCGGAATGTGTAAACAGATCGTGCAACACGTCCAATACTTTAGCACCGCAACGAATGTTTACTTCCGGCTCGAAAATGCGGTCAAGCGGTTCGGGATCTTCGGGAAATTTGGTTTGGATCCACTCATAGGTGGGATCCATGAGTTGCATAAGTCCTTTGGCACCTGCGCCCGATACTGCGTCCTCACGAAAATGACTTTCGGTATGAATCACCGCATAGATAAGTGAGGGCGGCAGGTCATATTCGTCGGCATAGGTCGAGATAATCGATTCATATTTCAGCGGATACGCTGCTTTCAGAAAGGCGTCGTATGCATAATGCAACAACACACCGCCCACGGCGAGGACCGCAACAGCCGCCAGAATGATAACGGCTGTTTTGATACGGTTTCGTTTCATACAGCCATGCCCTCTATCCTGTCACACAAGCTTCCTGCCGTTTTGCGCAGACTTTCAAGGTCACCGCAATTGCACAGCACCTCAGTGACGCGTTTTTCATAATAGTCGTCGGAGGGTTGGGCACGCATACGGCGCTCTGCTTCTTCCGCCGTTAAGCGGTCACGCGCCATAATGCGCGCTTTGCGCAGCGTCGGCACGGATATCACCGCCACTGTGTAGTGACAAAGGGCATCCGCGCCCGCCTGCAACAATAGCGGAGCATCGATCACGGCGACCGCCTTGCCTTCACGTGCCGCCTCACGTATTTCACGCTTGATTTCACGAATCACCGCCGGATGCACGATGGCATTCAGCGCCTCGTTTTCCTCGGGCGAAGAAAACGCTTTTTCAGCCAGCCGCTTACGATTGAGGGTACCGTCTTCGTTTAGAATATCAACCGAAAACCGCTCGGTCAATGCTTTTAGTGCCGACTGCCCTTTTTCGACAACGCGGCGGGAAATCACGTCGGCATCGATCACCGCCCAGCATGACCGCTTTGCCATGATCCGCGCAACCTCACTTTTGCCGGCTCCGGTGGAGCCGGTCAAGCCCACGATAAACAACTCACCCAAGCTCGATCACCTCAAATCCTGCCGCACGCAATAAGCGGTTATACACCGCGAGCCCGATACCGTCGGGAGAAGGACACGCGGTATAGGCAACGGTTGCGTGTTGCTCATCCAACAGACGCAATGCTTCAAAGAGTTGCTTTGCCTGCGCCGCGTGATCCGCACGCTTACCGTAGGTTAAAAACGGCACGGACAAGTCGGTTTCTTCGCCGTCAAAGCACAGTGCCATCACACCGTCCGCGGCATGTTCGTTAACATAGGCGGTATAGGCGGTAGGTGTTCCTTTTACCAGTACCACGCGCGCATTCGGCGCGTAATGCTTATATTTCATGCCGGGGGACGATACTGTTTGTCCCGCCTGCACCTCGTGTGTAACGGCGTCATCCACCTCAACTTCACCCACCACGCGGGCAAGCATTTCCACCGTGACCGCGCCGGGGCGCAGCACGCGCACACGTTCCCCCGTAACGTCCACAACGGTGGATTCCACACCGACCTCGCAGGGACCGCCGTCCACCACCGCGGCAATACGGCCGTCCATATCCTCGGCAACGCGTGCCGCTTCAGTAGGGCTCGGAATGCCCGAACGATTGGCGGAGGGAGCCGCCAGCGGGCAAGACAGTTCGATGATGCGTTTGGCAATCGGGTGTGACGGCATCCTGACCGCCACGGTATCCAGCCCTGCGCTCACCTCGTTCGGGATGCAGGGGGCTTTTTTGAAGATCATGGTAAGCGGTCCCGGCCAAAATGCATTCCCAAGCGCCACCGCCGCCGGCGGAACGTGAGCGACCAGTTTATCCAATTGCTCACGGCGAGCGATATGCACGATCAGCGGGTTGTCTGCCGGACGGCCTTTTGCCTTGAAAATATCCGCCACCGCGGCACCGTTCAGCGCGTCTGCCGCCAAGCCGTATACGGTTTCGGTCGGGATCGCGACCAGCTCACCGCATTTCAATAGATCTGCGGCAAGTTTGAGATCCGTTTCCCGATCCGTTAAATGCAAAGTTTGCATACGTCATTATCCTTTTTGTAACTTCTCGGCGCGGTCGGCCGTAATCAGTGCATCGATAAGTTCGTCCAATGCACCGTCCATCACCGCGTCCAATTTATATAACGTCAAACCGATCCGATGATCGGTCACACGGCCCTGCGGGAAATTGTAGGTGCGGATACGCTCACTGCGATCACCCGTTCCCACCTGCGAACGGCGGTCAGCGGCGATTGCCGACTGCTGCTCCGCCTGCTTTTGCTCGAACAATCGCGCACGCAGGACCCGCATCGCCTTATCCTTGTTCTTGTACTGACTTCGTTCGTCCTGACATTCTACGACCGTACCTGTCGGGATATGCGTGATACGGATGGCGGACTCCGTCTTGTTAATGTGCTGACCGCCCGCACCGCTGGAGCGATAGGTGTCGATCTGCAGATCGACGGGATTGATCTCGAGCTCCACTTCCTCCGCTTCGGGCAACACCGCTACGGTTACGGTGGAGGTGTGGATACGTCCGCCCGCCTCGGTCTCCGGCACACGCTGAACGCGGTGGACGCCGCTTTCAAATTTTAAGCGGCTGTAGGCACCGTGACCCGTAACCATAAAACTGATTTCTTTATACCCGCCAAGTTCGGTTCCGTTTGCCCCCACCGTCTCGGTTTGATAACCGTTGGCGGTGGCATACAGTGTGTACATCCGATACAAGCTGTTAGCAAACAGCGCAGATTCTTCTCCACCTGCACCTGCACGGATCTCGACGATCACGTTGCGATCGTCGTTCGGATCACGCGGCAACAATAAAATTTTGAGTTCCTCCGACAAGCGCTCCGCCGTGTGTCGGCTTTCCTGCAATTCTTCCTCCGCAAGTTCGCGCAGTTCGCGATCGATTCCCGGCGTTTCCAACAACGCTTTTGCTTCCCGCTCGGTTTCGCGTGCTTTGGCATACACACGGTAAGCTTCCACGATGGGCTCGAGTTGTTTGCTCTCGCGCATCAGATCGCGGTACAGATCCGCCTGCGACGCTACCGCGGGATCACACAACCGCGCCATCATTTCTTCGTAACGTTTTTCAACGTCTTTTAATCGGTCTAACACAGCTTTCCGTCCTTTCTCTTATGGCGTTGCTGTGCGCCGCTACTCCGCCCGCTCGACGTTGCGGACGTTCTTTTCGGCTTTCAGGCGGGGAATCATCATTTCGTGACCGCAGGTCTCACAGCGCAAACGGAAATCCATACCGATGCGCAAGACCGAAAAGGTTGCGCCACCGCAAGGGTGCGTTTTTTTCATGGTAAGTACGTCGCCGACACGAATATCCATTCCGCCGTCACCTTCCTTTCATACAGAGTCAGTATACCATATGTTAACGGCATTACGCAAGCGGTACTTACAAAAATTACAGTTGACAAACTTTAGTGCTCCTTGCTATACTTTTTTCTTGGGAAACTCCATTTCAAGGAGGTTACAAAATGAAACGAGACGTTGTGATCGTCGGTGCCGGTCCTGCCGGTATTTTTACCGCGTTGGAGATGCTCCGCCGCGGCAGTAAACAAAAAATCATGATCGTGGAAAAAGGGCACGCGGTGGAAAACCGTCGTTGCCCCAAAGCAAAGGTCGGGCATTGTGTCAACTGCAAACCCTACTGTCATATTACCACCGGCTTTTCCGGTGCCGGTGCGTTTTCGGACGGTAAATTATCGTTAAGCTATGAGGTCGGCGGCGATCTGCCCTCTCTCATCGGCGAGGACGTGGCGCAGGATCTGATCGATTACGCGGATAAGATCTATTTAGAGTTCGGTGCCGATACCCACGTTGAGGGGCTCGGCAACAGCGAAAAGGTAAAAGAGATCCGCACACGTGCGATCCAAGCGGGGCTGAAATTGGTGGATTGCCCCATCCGTCACATGGGAACGGAAAAAGCGCAGGGTATCTACCTTGCGATCGAGCAATACCTGCAGAACAACGGTGTGGAGATTCTGTTCGGTTACGAGTGCACCAACCTTTTACTCGACGGTAACGTCTGCCGCGGTGTCTGCATCAGCGACGGCAAGGCCGACCTGACCGTTGAAGCCGCACGCACCGTTATTGCGACCGGTCGCCGCGGTGCCGATTGGTTGGAAAAGATCTGTGCAGAGCATAATATTGCACATCAGCCCGGTACCGTTGACATCGGCGTGCGTGTAGAAGTGCGCAATGAGATCATGGAAACGGTCAACGAGACGTTGTATGAATCCAAGCTCATCGGGTATCCCCGTCCGTTTAAAAACAAGGTGCGTACCTTCTGCCAGAATCCCGGCGGGTTTGTCAGCCAAGAAAATTATGACAACGATCTCGCCGTTGTCAACGGGCACTCTTACAAGGAACTCAAATCCAACAACACGAATCTCGCCATCTTATGCTCACACAATTTCAATCAGCCGTTTAACCAGCCGATCGAATACGCACAAAAAGTCGGTGAACTCACCAATATGTTGGGTGCGGGGCACATTTTGGTACAGCGCTTCGGTGATATTCTGGACGGCAAGCGCACCTGGCAAAAGGAACTCGCGCAATCCAACCTGCGTCCCACCCTGCCGGATGCGGTGGCAGGCGACATCACAGCCGCCATGCCGTACCGCGCGATGATCAATATCATCAATTTTATTCAGGCGGTGGATCACGTTGTGCCGGGCTTCGCTTCGTATGAAACGCTGCTCTATTCGCCGGAACTGAAATTCTACAGCAATCGCGTGCGCATGGATACCGATCTCAACACCAACGTGGAGGGGTTGCACTGCCTCGGCGATTCCAGCGGTTGGACCCGCGGTCTAATGATGGCTTCCGTCATGGGTGTGCTGATGGGTCGCAAAATCGTGGAAAAAGAATAAACTAACCTAAAAAGGGATGAGCGCGGCTCATCCCTTTTTGATATCTCCGGTTGCGGGACCGTTGCGCAGTTTTCCGTTTTCGGAAAACCGCGAGCCGTGGCAGGGGCAATCCCAACTGCGCTCCGCCGCGTTCCATTTCAGCGCACAGCCAAGGTGAGGGCAACGCGGTACGGTAGGTGTCACCATCGTTTTAAAGGTTTCACCCGCATTGACCGCAAGCTGACGATGCCATATCGTGCGGTCGGGGGCAAATACGGATGCCCACGGTTTTGGCTTTCCGATCAGTTCACCCGTTAACAACAAAGAGGCGACCATCGCAGAGGTCATTCCCCATCCGTTAAAACCGGTTGCCACGTACAACTGCGGTGTATGCCTTCCATAGTGACCGATATAGGGTATGCCGTCAAGCGACATACAGTCTTGCGTGGCAAAGCGAGCAGTAATTTCTGCACCGGGATAGTAATGCCGCACAAGTTGCTCTGTTGCTTTCCATCCCAAACCGGGTTTGCCCGTACGGTGTCCTCCGCCGACAATCAGCAATTGATCCCCGCACTGTCTAATGGTAAGTCCGCTGTTGCTTGCTTCCCAATACATGCCTTCGATCGGTGGCGCTTGATCGACCACGGCTACGTACGAGCGGTGCTGATACAGTTTCAGAAAATATGCACCATGCCGATTAAGAAACGGAAAGTGCGTAGCAACAATAATTGATTTGGCAGTAATAGTCGTTCCGTTATCGGTGGTAGCGATACTGCCGCGGATCTCACGCACGCGGGTATGCTCGTAGATCGTTAACCCTTCTGTTAAACAGGCGAGCAATTTCAGCGGATGCATCTGCGCCTGGCGCGGGATGCGCAGTGCTCCCGCCACCGGAAACGGCAGCTCTACATCCTCAGCCCACTCTACGTGTGCGCCAATGGTGCGAAGCGTATCGTATTCGGTTTCCAACACCTCTCGGTGAATGCGTGAAAAGAGAAAGCCGTCACAGCTTTTAAGGTCAAACTCCCCCGCAATATCATGATACGCTTCCAGTGCTTCACGGTTGGCTTCGTAATATTGCCGCGCCGTACCCATACCGTACCGCGCCGCGACGGTATGATAACAAGCACCGTGTTGCGTGGTGATCTTGGCGGTGGTTCTGCCCGTCACGCCACTGCCGATCGTGTCCGCCTCTGTCACGACGACATCCAGCCCTGCGCGTTTGAGATAATACGCGCACAAAAGTCCGGTAAGTCCGCCGCCGATCACCAACACATCGGCACGAATATCGTGTGTCATTGACGGAAAAGACGGCAGTTTTGCCGTGTTTATCCAAAAAGTTTCCATCCGATCGCCTCCACGGACAGTATGGGCGATTATTCAAAAAATAAACCGCGTGGCAGTGCCACGCGGTTGTTTTGTTATGTTTTGTTAAAATGGGGAAATGGGGCAAAACATCCCCGCCGCCATCAGACGATCAAATACCCTTATATCCGATTGCGGCGAACGGCAGCGATCACGCGCTGTGCCACCGGCGCCAGTATCATATTGAGTAACAATTCCGGCACAAAGTTTACGAGGATAATACCGGTAAGTATATAATAAACCACATTCTGACCGGCCGCCCACAGTACGAGCGTATCGTAAAAACAAAGCGACAGCATCGCCAAAAACAGGCCGGTATTCACAATCGGAACGGTGATCGCGCTTAAGAAAACGCCTACCGTCGGTTTTTCCAACTTTTTAAACACGGAAGCCACCGCTGCGCCTGCCGCACCTGCCGCCACACCTTTGCCGACGCAGATCAGCGCGGTCAGCAACGGGTTGATGCTCCACAGCATATTCCCGCCGACATCCAGGCCGAATACGCAGCACAATACCACAACAACGCCAAACACGCCGCCCAGTATCGCACCGGAACGAACGCCGAACAAGGCGCCGCCGACAACGATCGGAATCAGTACGAGTGAGAGCCCAAAAGGCCCGATTTTGATGCTGTAGCTCATCAACTGCAGCACCACGATCAGCGCTGTCAAAACGGACAGTTGCGCCAACCGCACGGTTTTCTTGGATAGCATATTCATTTCTCCTTGCTGCTGCTCACCAAACGGGATGCAGCGCGTCATATTTCAAAAGCCGTCAGGGACGGTTTTTGACGTAGAGTAAGCGCAGACCGTCGAGTAACAGTCTGCCGTCGTACACGGTTTCGTGCCGACAATGCGAAGCGATCTCCTCGCCCAAGCCGCCCGTTACCACCACGGTGGCCTTGGTGCCGAGTTGTTCCTCGATACGGTCGCACATGCCGTCCAGCATGGCGGCAGTACCGAACACCACGCCCGATTTCATGGAATCGACGGTATTGGTGCCGATCACCTGCGCGGGTGCTTCCACACGGATGCGCGGCAACAGCGATGCACGGTTTACCAGAGAATCTAACGAGGTGCCCACACCCGGCATGATCGCGCCGCCGCGGAACGCACCGTCATTATCCACGACGGAAACCGTGGTAGCCGTACCGAGATCCCAAATAATACACGGCGCGCCGAACTTTTCCGTCGCCGCCACCGCACCGACCAATAAATCGGCACCGAGCTGTGCGGGATTATCAATACGGATATTCATACCGGTCTTGAGACCGGGACCGACCAGCAACGGAGTGACACCGGTAACGCGCTTGACAGCGTCGCCGAGCACCTTATCCAGGCCGGGAACGACCGAACTTAAAATCGCGCCGTCGATCTCAGATTCGGAAATGTCGTACAAGCGAAGCAGCGAAAGAAGTTCCACCGCATACTGATCACCGGTGCGTGTACGGTCGGTGGCAATGCGGCATTCGCATACCAACGTATCGTCACGAAAAGCACCGACAGTCAGATTGGTGTTACCCAGATCCAATGTCAACAGCACGGCTCATTCCTCCTCTGTACGGCGTGCGATGATATAGCGCGGACGGTTTTTGACTTCGTCAAAAATGCGGGCAATATAGTGCCCGATGATGCCTAAACTGATCATAATGGCACCGCCGATGAGCAACAACAACAAAATAACGGTAGTAAAGCCCTCCACGGCAGAACCAAAAAAGAAGCGAATCAAGGTCTGAATTGCCATCACGAATGAGGCGATAATCGAAATCGCACCCAGCACCGTCACCACACGCAAGGGCGCTGTCGTGAAAGAGGTCAGATTGTTGACGGCATACTTAAGCAAGCCGCCGATCGACCATTTTGACTGACCGTTGGCACGTTCGGCTACCTCGAATTCGACCGTCGCAGTGCGGAACCCCGCCCAGAACGACAGTGCGCGGAAAAAGGTATCCTTTTCCTGCAAGGTGTTCATCACGTTTACTACGCGGCGATCGAGCAGTTTGAAATCCGATGAGGACTGCATGTCCATACCAACGGCTTTCCCAATCAAGCGATAAAAAAGTCGCGCGCATACACCGTGTGCCGCTTTCTCGTTTCCGCGAGCGCTTTTTTTGCCTTCCACGACTTCAAAGCTCTGCTTCCACAGTTCCCACATGCGGGGGATGACCTGCGGTGGAAATTGCAGATCGCAGTCAGTTACGACACACGCGTCACCCTTAGCTTCGGAAAGACCGGCGAAGATTGCAGATTCCTTGCCGAAATTTCGGCTGAACGATACACCGCGCACCGACGGGTGGCAACGCGCTTCCTCACAGATACGCGCGTAGGTTTGATCCTTGGAGCCGTCGTCCACAAAAATCAGTTCATACGAAATATTCGCCGTTTCCAACACCTCGGATATGCCGGCAACCGCCAGTGAAATATTCTGTTCCTCGTTATAGGCGGGAATGACCACGGATAATAAACTCATCCGTCAAACCTCCTTTTGGCGCATGGCGCGCTCCGCTTCACGCTTCATATCGCGGCGCGCCGCATCCTCTCGCTTGTCATACAGTTTTTTACCGCGGCACAGTCCGAGCTGCACCTTAACGCGCGAGCCCTTGAAATACAGCGACAAGGGGATCAAGGTCAGACCCTGTTGCTGCTTCAATAAGCCGTATAACCGCATGATCTCCCGCCGATGCATGAGAAGCTTACGCACCCGCATGGGATCGCGGTTGAAAATGTTGCCCTGCTCGTAGGGGCTTACGTGCATACCCTTAATGAACAGTTCTCCGTTATCCACGGAACACCAGGAATCCTTTAAGTTCACGGCACCCTTGCGCAAAGATTTGACCTCGGTGCCGCACAGTTCAATGCCTGCCTCCATGGATTCCTCAACGAAATAGTCATGGAAAGCTTTTCGGTTTTCCGCAATGGTCTTTGTCGCGACGCGCTCGCCTGCCATGACCGCTCCTCCTCATAATTGTTTTATAATTCGCTTCGCCCCTCAAACGAGCGACTAAGCGTGACTTCATCTGCGTATTCCAACTCGCCGCCCACGGGAATACCGTAAGCAAGCCGTGTCACCTTAATTTCAAACGGCTTTAACAATTTGGAAAGATACATGGCGGTCGCCTCCCCCTCTACCGTGGGATTGGTCGCCATAATCACTTC
>JAZNRA010000195.1:0-1510 GCA_045590415.1 Acutalibacteraceae bacterium
ACCGACACCTTTTTTATGTGCAAAGTACTGGATAGAAATTCTAAGCATCTGTTTTTTCCTCCGTTTTTATTCCGTGGGCCGCCGTTCAGAAAGAGTGATCTGAACGTACGCACCGTACTGCCTCATATTTTCCGAAAGCCACAGGTATGCGGCTCTCATCGCACTGTCACAGATAACACGCTGGTTTTCTGACAGGGTTCGCGGCAACACCAAACTCAGCGCCGCACCGTTTTTGGCACAGGCAACCGGGGCATTGGCTTTTGCCACGTCGTTGATCGCGCATTCGATGATTCCGAATGCCGTCGAAACTGCCGCACAGACGATGTCAGCTCCCGCTTCCGCATAGCCGCTGTGTCCGTCGGCGCGAACCGCAACAAACTTGCCGCGTTCCGTAGTGAACACAATCTTCGTCATATGCCGCACTCCGTAAGTTAGCGAGCGATCTTCTTGATCTGGACCTTCGTGTAGGGCTGTCTGTGACCCTGACGACGTCTGTAGTTCTTCTTGGCGTTGTACTTGAAGACACGGATCTTCTTGGCCTTGGCGTTCTTGAGAACTTCGGCTTCGACGACAGCGCCTTCGACGTACGGCTTGCCGATCACGGATTCGTCATTGTCGGAAAGGAACACGACTTTGTCAAAGCGAACCGTTTCGCCGACTTCAGCGCCGAGCTTTTCCATGAAAAGAACGTCGCCGTCCTGCACCTTGTACTGCTTACCGCAGGCTTCGATTACTGCATACATGAATACATTTCTCCTTTTTTCCTCGTCTTTTGGTTGTTACACCCGACTCCCGCTCGGTACGGTGTCACGCCCAAAAGGGCATGAACTTAGACCGCAACAAAACGGCTTTATTATTATATCAGAAACACCCCGGCCTGTCAATAGGCCGAGGTGTTTTTTCTGCACATTTTTTATGTTTTTTATCGGATATGACAATTCAACGCTTCACCGGGATGAAAATATCACCGTCCCGTGCCAAAACCGCCACATCTCCACAGGCCGTCTTCTCCCTTGACCAGGGGGAAGAAGTGGGAGTAAAGCACCCAGCCATCGTATTCGCCGGCACCGTAAAATCCGTTCCCTTCCAGCAGATAGGTGTTCTCGATATTCTCCGGCAGCGCAGCGCCCTTAAAATGTGCCTCGATCGCATTGCCGTCGGCGCTCACCTCCAGCACTCGGTATTCCAGCACGTCAAAATCCAAAACGCTGTGCGACGTCCCGCGCGGCACGCTCAATAGCTGTTCGCGCCAGACCTCGTTTAAGAAACGGTCGACGATTTCTTCCGGAGTGCCGTCGGCCGCAAATGGGGCGATCTCCCGCATTGTATAGCATTCCGCGTACCGAGTTTGCAGTTGTTCGGCCATACAGCCCTCAAACCAATTTACTTCGGAAGACTTCGGCTTCAAATGATACCAAAACTCGCCTTCGTCCGTTTGCCAGCAAACCAGATCACTGCCGCCAAAAAACGTCAACGTGCTGCCGTCTTCGGCGTAACACGTCACGGTGTA
>JAZNRA010000196.1:0-9892 GCA_045590415.1 Acutalibacteraceae bacterium
CACCGCTTGATGAAATATTGGAAAATGCGGGTGAAGCCAGGGAGATCGTGCGCGATCCGTTCGCGCTGTCGCTCACCGAGGGCGTGTTAGCGCATACGGAGGAGATCGACGCACAGATTTCGGAATTTTCTCACAAATGGAGCAAGGAGCGTTTGTCCCGTGTTGCGTTGGCGATCTTACGCCTTGCGATCTATGAGATGCTGTGGGAAAGTTCTATTCCCGTGAGCGTATCTATCAACGAGGCAGTTGAACTTGCCAAACGTTACGGCGGCGACGCCGATGCTTCGTTTATCAACGGTGTGTTGGGCGGCGTTGCCCGTCGACACGAGGCGTGATATGAGCTTTTATATGGGGCTGGATACCAGCAATTATACGACCTCCGTCGCGGCATTTGATGCAGCGACGGGGGCGCTTTGGCAAGTAAAACAACTTTTACCGGTCAAGGCGGGAGAACTGGGGCTTCGTCAAAATGACGCGGTCTTTCATCACGTTAAGCAACTGCCGGCACTGCTGGAGCAGTTGTTTGCCGAAAGCGGAACGGTAGCGCCCGATGCCTTTGGCGTGTCGGATCGACCGATGGAGGCGGAGGGCTCGTATATGCCTTGCTTTTTAGCAGGCGAGGGGACGGCGCGCGCGCTTGCGGCCGCTGCCGCAAAACCGCTGTATCGGTTTACCCATCAGCAGGGCCACGTCATGGCGGCGTTGTACGGTGCCGAGCGGTTGCCGTTGCGGCACAAGCCGTTTTTGGCGTTTCACGTATCCGGCGGTACGACCGAGGCGTTGCTTGTCAAGCCGCATGCCGAAACGATTATTTCGTGTACCTCGGTTGCGCGTTCGTTGGATCTTAAGGCGGGACAGCTTATTGACCGCGTCGGCGGTCTGTTAGGACTGCCGTTCCCGGCGGGCCCGGCGTTGGACAAGCTGTCGCAGGAAGCGGATGCCACACGTTTGCCCAAACCCTCCATGGAGGGGGCTTGTTGTCATCTTTCGGGCGTGGAAAATCAATGCCGCCGCATGATCGCAGACGGTGCACAGCCCTCCGAAGCGGCGCGCTTTTGTTTGCTCAGTGTTGAGTCGGCGCTCATTGCCATGACGGAGCAGTTGCTCGCACAGTACGGCGACCTGCCGGTGGTGTATGCCGGCGGTGTCATGTCTAACACGTTGCTGCGCGCTGCTTTGCAGGAACGTTTTAACGGCATTTTCGCACCGCCCGTGTATTCGGCGGATAACGCTGTCGGAATTGCCGTTTTGACAGCGTTCCGTGCAGGAGGTGACCGAGCCGTATGACAGTTATTACCGTCAGTCAACTGAATCGATACGTGCGTTCCTTGATTGAAAGTGACGCGCAGTTGGGTCAGGTCTTGCTCAGCGGTGAGATCAGCAATTTTGTTAACCACTACAAATCGGGACACTTGTATATGTCCCTTAAAGACGAAAACGCTGTTGTCAAGGCCGTGATGTTCCGTTCGCAGGCGATGCATCTTCGCTTTGCGCCGGAAAACGGCATGAAGGTGATCGCACGGGCGCGAGTATCCCTGTACGAAAGAGACGGCGCGTTTCAGGTCTATATTGACGATTTGCAACCGGACGGTGCCGGTGCATTGCAGGTTGCTTTTGAACAACTGAAAAACCGCTTGGGTGCCGAGGGCTTGTTTGACGAGTCACGCAAGCGTTCGTTGCCGCGTTACCCGAAGCGGGTGGGCGTTATCACCGCTGCGACCGGTGCCGCCGTGCGTGATATTTTCAACGTGCTCGGAAGACGGTATCCGCTCGCGGAAGTGGTATTACTCCCCGTGTTGGTGCAGGGGGAGGGTGCTCCGGCACAGCTGGTGCACGCGCTCACCGCTTTTGAAGCCATGCGGCAAGCTGCTGCCCCGAACACACCCGACGTGATCATCATCGGCAGAGGCGGCGGATCGCTTGAGGATCTGTGGGCGTTTAACGATGAATCGGTCGCGCGTGCCGTTGCTGACTGTACCATTCCGGTGATCTCCGCTGTCGGTCATGAAACGGATTTTACCATCTGTGATTTTGTTGCCGATCTGCGTGCTCCCACACCGTCGGCGGCTGCCGAGCTTGCCGTGCCGGACTGTCGGGAACTTTTGGAGCGTGTCGCTATGTTGCGTACCGCCGCCGGCCGTGCGCTGAATGCGGCGCTTACACACAAACAAAATAAGCTGTCGCTTCTCAAAAGCAAGCGGTGCTTGACGTCGCCCTTGTATCCGATGGAGGAGCGTATGATGCGGTTAGATGGGATCGTTAAGCGGTTCTCTGCCGCCGCAAAGTTAACCGTGTCCCGTGCCGATCGCCGTTTGGCGACTGCGGCGGGAAAATTACACGTGCTCAGCCCCCTGCAGGTGATCTCTCGCGGTTTTGCCACGGTGCACACCGATACAGGTCTTGTTCATTCAGTGAACGACGTGGCCGTTGACGATTTACTTGCCGTGCGCGTAGCGGACGGAACGATCCGATGCAGGGTGACCGAAAAAGAGGTGTTATCGTGAAAGAATTGACGTTTGAGCAGGCGATGGAACGCCTGGAAGAAATTGTTTCCGTGCTGGAAAGCGGCAAGGGAACGTTGGATGAATCGATGAAGTTATTTGAAGAGGGCACGGCACTCACCGCGTTTTGTACCGAATCACTGAAAAACGCGGAGCAAAAGATCATTAAGCTCACAGCCGAAAACGGACAGGAGGAAGCGTAATGGCGCTGTATACCGAACGCTTACAGCAGCATCTCAAGCTGGTGGAGCGTCACCTTACCGAATATTTGCCGACGGATGACGGCATCGGTGAGATCATGCGTTATGCGTGTGAGGGCGGCGGCAAGCGCATCCGTCCGGTTTTGCTGCTCGAATGGTGTCGTTTGTGTGGCGGCACGGTCGACACGGCTCTGCCGTTTGCGGCAGCGATCGAATGCATTCATTCGTATTCGCTGGTGCACGACGATCTTCCCTGTATGGACAACAGCCCGTTGCGGCGCGGCAAGCCGTCGGCACACGCCAAATACGGCGAAACGATGGCGTTGTTGGCGGGCGATGCGTTGCTCAACCGCGCATTTGAGATCATGCTGTCGGCAGAGAACGTGGAACCGCGTGCGGCACTGCGCGCTGCCTCTCAACTGGCGGATAACGCCGGCGTGTACGGCATGATCGGCGGTCAGGTGTTGGATCTGGACAGCGAGGGCAAACGAATCGATCTCGATACCCTCAAGCGGCTGCAGGAGGGGAAAACGGCAGCGCTGCTCGTTGCCGCGTGCCGTATGGGGGCGATCCTCGGCGGCGGGTCGGACGAGCAGATCGACAACGCCGGTCGTTACGGCTATTATCTGGGTCTTGCCTTCCAGGTCGTTGACGATATTTTGGACGTTACCGCCACCGCTGAGGAACTCGGCAAACCGGTCGGCAGTGACCATGAAAACGAGAAGAATACATACGTTTCTCTGCTTGGCATTGAACAGGCGAAAGCGCTTGCGGCTTCCTATACGCAGCAGGCAAAGGATGCCTTGACGGGCTTTGCAGACAGTACGGATCTGCGTCAGCTGGCAGATGCCCTGCTTACCCGAACATACTAAAAAGGATTGGATCAAAGCATGAGTGTTTTAGAAACTATCCACGCATCTGATGATGTCAAAAAGCTTTCTCCAGACGAGCTCGATACCTTGTGTGATGAGTTGCGTCACACCATTGTGGAAACGGTCTCACAAAACGGGGGACATCTGTCCTCCAATTTAGGTGTCGTGGAGTTGACGGTGGCTTTACACAAGATGTTCACGCTTCCGCACGATCAAATCGTGTGGGACGTTGGGCATCAGTGCTATTGTCATAAACTGCTCACCGGTCGCAAAGACGAGTTTAATACGTTACGGAAAACCGGTGGCATATCCGGTTTTCGGCGCCCGTCGGAGAGTCCGTGCGATGCCTTTATCGCCGGTCACAGTTCCACCTCCGTTTCCGCTGCAAACGGTATTGCCAAAGCGAAGGCGTTAGCGGGGGACGACGGCTACGTGGTCGCGGTGATCGGTGACGGTGCCATGACCGGAGGTCTTTCGTATGAGGGGCTTTGCAACGCCGGCCGCAGCCATGATCGGTTGATCGTGATCCTTAACGATAATCAAATGTCTATCAGCCGCAACGTCGGCTTTGTAGCGCGACATTTAGCCATGCTGCGTTCCGGTCCGCGGTACGTGCAGGCGAAGAATAATTTCGGCAACCTTCTCTCTTCGATCCCGCTTATCGGCGAGCCGTTGCACCGCTTTATGGTGCGCGTGAAAGGCCGTCTTAAAAACAGTGTATACCACAGCAGTTCTACCTTTGAGGATATGGGCTACTATTATTTGGGGCCCGTAAACGGGCACAACCTGTACGATCTTACCAGGGCTCTGCAAACGGCAAAGAATCTCAATCGTCCGGTTTTGCTGCACGTGGATACAGTGAAAGGGCAGGGGTACACCCCTGCCATGCAAAATCCCGATAAATATCACGGTATTTCGGCGTTTGATCCCGAAACCGGTATGACCACTGCCAAGCCCGGTCCGAATTTTTCTACGGTTGTCGGCGATCAGCTGTGCAAATTGGCAGAAGAAGATCCGAAGATCTGCGTTGCGACCGCTGCCATGACAGGCGGCACGGGACTGACGGCTTTTTCCAGACAGTTCCCAAAACGTTTTTTTGATGTCGGCATCGCGGAAGAGCACGCCGTCACCTTTGCCTCGGGACTCGCCGCGGGCGGGTATTTGCCGGTGTTCGCGGTGTATTCCACGTTCTTACAGCGCAGTTACGATCAACTGCTGAACGATACGGCGATCATGAACAACCACATTGTGCTGGCAATCGATCGCGCAGGCGTGGTCCCGGACGACGGCGAAACGCATCAGGGTATCTTTGATGTACCGTTTTTGTCCACTATACCGAACACGACAATCTTTGCACCGTCGACCTACGAAGAACTTGCCATCACCTTGAAGCAGGCGTTGTACGAAACGGAGGGCATCGCCGCGGTGCGCTATCCCAAAGGCGGGCAGTTTCCGCATCTTGATCTGTATAAATCGGACTACAAACCGTTTACCCATTTCCGTGATGCATCGGCGCGTACCGTTGTGATCACCTACGGTCGACTGTTTTCAAACGTGTTGCAGGCGGTGCAGAAGGTGCAGGAAGTGATGCCGGTATCGGTTATTAAACTGACCCGCATTCATCCGATTCCGGAAGAGGTTCTGGTGCTCAGCCGTCAGTACCAGCGCATCGTATTTTTTGAAGAGGGTTCGAAAAACGGCGGTGTTGCCCAACAACTTGGCTCCCGCTTAATGGAAGCACGCTATCGCGGCAAGTATGAAATTCACGCGATTGACGGATTTGTTCCCACTTGCTCGGTGGAGGACGGCTTAAAGCTTTGTGAATTAGACGTGAGCAGTATGGTGAAAACGTTGTTGCAGGAGGATTTGCCCCGTGGCAGAAAGTGAGCGTTTGGACGCCCGCATCGTGGCTGAGGGTTATGCCACGGGCCGCGACAAAGCCAAAGAACTGATCCGCGCAGGCGCGATTACGGTGGATGGCAAGTCGATCACCAAGCCCTCTGCAATTGTTAACAAGGACGCGGTGATATCGTGCACCGCCGATGCGCCGCGCTACGTCGGCCGAGGAGGGCTCAAGCTGGAAGCGGCGCTACAAGCCGTTTCACCCTTGCCGCAGCCGTGTGTGGCGATGGACGTCGGTGCTTCGACCGGCGGGTTTACACATTGTATGCTGCTTGGCGGAGTCGACCGTGTGTACGCGATCGACGTGGGCCACGGACAGCTGCATCCGACGTTGGCGGCTGACCCTCGCGTGGTGAATTTGGAGGGGACGGATATCCGTGATCAGGAATCCTTGTCAGCGGTGATCCCGCCGCATTCGGTAGATCTGCTTTCCATGGATGTGTCGTTTATTTCGGTCCGTACGGTATTGCCGTCGGTTTTTGAATATCTGCGTGAAGGCGCACGGTTGCTGGTACTTATCAAACCGCAGTTTGAAGCAGGCAGAGCCGACGTCGGCAAAAACGGCATCGTCCGCGACCGTCGTGTGCACGTGCGGGTACTGCGCGAGCTGTGCGAGCTGTTTTCGGCGTCCGGTTGTGCGTTGCAATCACTCACGGCATCGCCTATTACCGGTGGCGCCGGCAGAAGCGAAGGGAACATTGAATATGTCGCCACCTTGATTTACGGCGGCGAACAAACGATACTGCCGGATATTCGGCAACTGGTGGACACCACATTTTCCCGGCACTGACAGGAGGTGCGTTTGATGAATATTACCGTGATTCCCAACACCAAAACGGCTGACGGAAGGTTGGCTTTTTTGCAGGTACAGCAGGCATTGTCTGCCATGGACGTGACGGTCACCGTACCGCGTGATGAAGCATTCCCGCCACGGGACATGTATGAGCTTCTCAAAGACTGTGACATTGCCGTCGCGATCGGCGGTGACGGCACCATTATCCATACGGCAAAAAGCGCTGCCGCGTTCGGCAAACCGGTGCTTGGCATCAATAGCGGTCGGCTTGGGTTTACGGCGGGGTTGGAACTGTCGGAACTGTCGGAACTGAATCGCCTTATCAGCGGTGATTACAATATTGAGGAACGGATGCTATTGGATATCGTCGTGGACGGTGAAAACGGCACCGAACAATACAGCGCACTGAACGAGGCGGTGATTTCCCGCGGCGCTTTGTCCCGTATGATCGAGGTCGGCGTGAAAAACGGTGAGAAGCCGGTCTCCACGTATCAGGCAGACGGCGTGATCGTCGCAACCCCCACGGGTTCCACCGCGTATTCGCTTTCGGCGGGCGGACCTATCGTGGATACCGCCCTGCGGTGCTTGCTGTTAACACCCGTTTGCCCGCACTCTTTACATAGCCGTCCGTATATTTTCGACCAGGATGCCGTACTGACGCTTACCCCCGAACGCTCGGAATCGTCGGTATTCGTGACGGTTGACGGTGAAGCGGCGATCCGTATTGCCGAAGGGGGTGGAGTGCGCGTATCGCGCTCCGATACTTGTGCAAAGCTAATTAAGCTCAAACAAAAGTCTTTTTATCAGGTTTTAGACGATAAACTGACGAACAGAAAGGGATAAACGATATGAAAGTCAAACGCCAAGCGAAGATCTTGGAGATCATACAAGCCCGCAGCATTGAAACGCAGGACGAGTTGATCCGCGCGTTGGAGGAGAGCGGCTATAACGCTACACAGGCAACGGTCTCGCGTGACATCAAAGAACTTCGTCTGATCAAAATCCTGAACGGTGACGGCAAGTATTGCTATTCCGTGATGAAAGCGGGCAGCGAGCAGGTGGCTACCAAATTTATGTCCATTTTTCAGGACGCCGTCAGCAGTATTGATTTTGCCGGTAATCTGGTAGTCGTCAAATGTATGTCCGGTATGGCGCAGGCAGCGTGCGCGGCCATGGATTCTTTGCAATGGGATTCGGTCGTCGGTACGCTTGCCGGTGAGGATACCTTTGTTTGCATCACCCGCACGACCGAGAGCGCGGTGGAACTCGTGGAAGAACTCAAAAAATTACAGCGTGGCTGATTTTTGTGTATTTTAACGCAGAGTGAGAGGTGACACACCGTGCTGGATTGCTTGCACATCGAGAATATTGCCGTTATTGAGCGGGCAGACATTCGGTTTCCTGCGGGCTTTACAACTCTGACGGGTGAAACGGGCGCGGGTAAATCTATCGTTATCGATGCGATCAACGCCGTTTTGGGCGAACGTACGCGTCGTGATCTGGTGCGTACCGGAAGCGATGCCGCGCACGTTTCCGCGTTGTTTTCCGAACTGTCAACGTATGCAACCGCACAGCTCGAAGCGCTCGGCTTTTCGCCGGACGAGGACGGCAATCTGCTGATCGGCAGGACTATCTCCGCCGAGGGGAAAGGATCTTGCAGCGTGAACGGCAGACCCGCCACGGCGGCGCTGTTACGTGAGATCGGTAAGGTGCTTGTCGATCTGCACGGTCAGCATGAAAACCAAGCGCTGTTCTCGGCAGACAGCCACCTTGCGTATCTGGATCGCTTCGGTGAACTTACCGAACAGCGGGAACAGTATGCTGCCGCCTACCGTGAGTGGCGGCAGATCGTGGCAGAACTCGACCGCGTGGATCTTGATGAATCCGAAAAAGCGCGTAAACTGGATATTTTATCGTTCCAAATTGACGAGATCGAAGCCGCCAACCTGACCGCAGGGGAAGAAGAGGAACTGATTGCCAAACGCGATCTGTTCCGCAACGCGGAAAAAGTCGCCTCTCAACTGAACACCGCAAACGCATTGTTGCTCGGTGATGAGGACACCGACGGCGCAGTATCCATGGCGGAGCAAGCCGTTTCCTCGGTCGGGCATGCCGCGCGGTATTTAGAGAAGGCGGAGTCCTTATCCGAGCAACTGCAAAATGCGCTGTACGAATTACAAGCCGCAGCAGAGGAATTGCAGGACTTGACTGATCTTTTGGAGTTTGATCCGCGTGAGTTGGATGAGGTGGAAAACCGCTTGGAGGTTATTCGCCGCTTAACGCCAAAATACGGTGCGACAACGGCAGACGTATTGGCTTTTTGGGAAAACGCCAAAGCCGAATATCGGCAGATCGAACTGTCGGATGAACAGTTAAAACGGCTTACCGAACGCGAACGGACGGCGTTTGCGGCGGCACAGCTCAAAGCCGATGCGCTTACCGAGGCCAGACTTGCAGCCGCCGATCGTTTTGCCAAAGCGGTAAAAGAACAACTAACGTTTTTGGATATGCCGAACGTTACCTTGACGATTGATCGTCAACCGATTGCACTCGGTGTGAACGGTGCCGATAAAATGGAATTCTTATTGTCTGCCAATGCGGGCGAACTGCCCAAACCGCTTGCGCGTATTGCGTCGGGCGGTGAACTGTCACGAATCATGTTGGCGATCAAATCGGTGCTTGCCGATGCAGACGAGGTGGATACCCTCATTTTTGACGAGATCGATACCGGTATCAGCGGCAGAGCGGCACTCAAAGTCGGTGCGCGCTTGCGCCAAACGGCAGCCACCGCTAACCGCCGTCGTCAGGTGCTGTGTGTCACGCACTTAGCGCAGATCGCCGCGCAGGCAAACGAGCATTTCCTTATTGAAAAATCCGTGAGGGATGGCCGCACCTATACCGATGTTACCCGGCTTTCCCGTACCGACCGTGAAAGGGAACTTGCCCGCATTATCGGCGGCGAGGTCACGGATGCCGCGATTCAGGCGGCAAAAGAAATGCTTGGAGGGGAATCAACATGAGCGGATACGGCGATTTTTCCACCTTTTACGATGCCTTGATGACCGACGTTGATTATGCCGCCAGGGCGGACTATTTGCTCCGTTTGTTTGAACGTCACGGTGCGAAACCGAATTCAATACTGGATATTGCGTGCGGTTCGGGCAGTCTTCTTGCTGAACTGCAAAAACGCGGCGTGGATATCATCGGCGTGGACGGCTCCGATGCCATGCTGATGCGTGCACGTGAAAAGCTCGGCGCGGAAACCCTGTTGCTTCGACAGGATATGTGCGAATTAGATCTATACGGCACGGTAGATGGCGCGGTGTGTACGCTGGACAGTTTAAATCACTTGTGCCGAACGGAGCAATTGGCGGAAGTGTTTCGCAGAGCACGGCTGTTCGTTGAGCCGCACGGACTCTTTATCTTTGACGTGAACACTATCTATAAACACCGTGAGGTGTTGGGGGATACTGCCTTTGTGGTCGAACAACCGGGGCTTATGTGCGTGTGGCGCAATCGATACGTGCCGCGCACGCACGAGGTTTCCATGCTGCTTGACTTTTTCACGGAAGCGGCAGATGGCTCGTACGAGCGGTATCAGGATACGGTGCGTGAGCGTGCCTA